>CAJOPI010000186.1 GCA_905236275.1 uncultured Lachnospiraceae bacterium
CGAAAGGTCCATCTTACTTATTTCATAGTCAGTATTCCTTACGTGCTTCTGTACGTCTTCAAGTATCTTGCGGTTGGAGGCTATCGTATCAGCCATGATTCCCATGAGCCATGTGATAAAGCCAAGCATAAGCAGGGTACTTGCAAGAATAAGACTCTGTACGTGTCCCATCGCATTGTGCTGCGCCACAAAGACAAGGAATCTGATGCCGAGGATAAGACCCGCAAGAAAAGGCACCGTACCTATTATCATAAAAGATGTCAACGGCTTATACATAACATAGCTTCGAAGAATGGTTATCATTGACTTCTTTATATAGCCTGTCATGCTGCTGAAAAGCCTGCTCGGACGGAGCTCTCTGTTCGTCCTGATAGGAACCGAGGTCATGGGAATCCTGTTCCTTCCTGCCTGCACGATCGTCTCTAAGGTGTAGGTATAGGCATTGGTAACATTAAGCTGCATCGCCGCTTCCCTGCTGTATGCCCTGAAACCCGAAGGTGCATCAGGGATATCCGTTCCGCTGGCCTTCTGCACAACCCAGCTACCAAGATGCTGGAGCTTCTTCTTGATGGGACTGAAATCCTTCGTCTCATCAATCGGTCTCGCACCGATAACGATATCCGATTCACCGTTTATAATAGGTCTTACTATAGTTTCTATATCTTCACCGCAATACTGGTCATCAGCGTCGGTATTAACGATTATATCCGCCCCGTTTCTGAGACAGGCATCAATCCCTGCCATGAATCCCTTTGCAAGCCCTCTGTTCTGCTTGAAATTCACGACATAATTGACTCCCCATTCCTTCGCAACCTCGACTGTGTTGTCCTTCGAGCCGTCATTTATTATGAGGTATTCGATCTTGTCAATTCCATCTATATGTTTCGGAAGATCATCCAAAGCAATTCTCAGGGTTTCCGCCTCGTTGTAACAAGGTATCTGAATAATTAATTTCAATTTAATACTCCATAACTTTTACAAATTAATAATTCCTACTACTTCTTTTTTCCAGTCGGAAGCCATACTGACCAAAGCCTTAATCTCGCGGTATCTGCTCTTTTCAGTCTCGGAAATTATTACGACCGCATCAGCTTCGGAAAGGATTCTGCATTCCTCCAGATTTTCCCTGTCTCCCGATATATAAACGGTTTCGTAATGACCGCCGATTGCTTTCTCTATTCCTTCATTTTTCCTTCCAACGAGCACAAGCTTTCTGATAGCGGGATGAAGTACCTTTATCTTGTAGCAGAACATATCCATAGACTTTGAAGCCGGAAACGAAAAAATCTTAAATTTTCTTTCAAGCTCCGCCGACGAAAGAACAAAATCCCCGTAAATCAGATAAAGACTTATTCCCATCACAGTCAGAACAAAGCCTAAAAGCAGTCCCTCTATAAGACCTATAAGAATATCCTTTTTCCCTGCTTTAACGGCAGTCTCATGAATAACCTTTTCCGAATCGGGCTTTGAAAGATTATTCATACTGTTGTTGTAATCAATAATATTTTTCTTTAAGCTGTTAACTTCATTTAGTTTATTTGACTGGGTCGAAATAAGGTCATTATCGAGAACAGAACTCGTATTTTCATTCTCAATTGAAATACTGTGAGGACTGTTGTTCGAAACGGTGCTTTCATAGTAGGCAACTATCTTTTCCTTAAGCATTGAAGCCAGCTGATTCGCGTTTTCCTCATCCTTATTCTTAAGGGTTACGGTAACAATACAGGTATTTGTATCCGCAGAGGTTACACAGGCTTCTCTTAAATACCCTTCCTTGATACCCAGCTTCTCCGCAATTTCCGACCAGCCCTTTCCGTTTACAATATACTGGTTGTAATAGTTTGTAATCTGGTTTTTTACATTCTGATCGCTAATCGCTGTTCCGTTTCCGCTTACTACCCGAACCTGAAAAGTAGCTCTCACCTCTCGGTAAGGGTCGATACTCATAAGAATCGAATTATTGATATAATCATTCTTTATCTCTATCTGCTTTTCAACATCCGAAATCATGCTTGCATACTGCTCACGCATATGTTCATAGCGTTCCATTTTCTCGGCATATTCTTCTTCGGATATCATGCTCTTTCCTTCGATGTAGTTCGAAGTAACCTTGACATGACGCGCTGTGCGAACAGTAAAAGCTGCGGCAACAACGAGCGTTAACACTATCAGCAGCTTCCTGTGTGCCAATATCCTTAAGGCAATTTCCCTTAAGTTTGTAGTTGCCTCATAATTATCCGACATCTATTATAAAATCCTCCATCACTGTACTACCGCACCAATAACCTGAGTCTTTCTTTCAGAGATAAATCTCATTTCCTCATCAATTTCAAAATTCGATGATTTGCCGACATTTTCAAGAACAATGACCACATCCGCATTTGAAGTACTGATGATCATATCAGGGTCATACTTTATCTTAACACCCGATGATATTTCGATACCGCTTCCGCCAATCTCATTCTTAAGTGCTGCTATGAAGGCATCATTCGAGCCCTCAAAATTTTCGGTTGAAGCAACAAAGACCTTCGTAACCTCTTTGATCTCTGAAAGCGTTTCGATTTCCGCCTTGAAAATTTTTGCAAGCTCCTCACAGCTGTAGAAATGTGTCTTTCTATAACGAATCTTTCTGAAAAATCCGCTAAGCCCCTTATATGACTCTGCTCCCTGAACAAGCGCATAGGTTTTTACTCCGTAGCGGTCTTCAAGTGCAAAAACCGAAACCAGCCTGGACGAAAGGATATAACGCAGAAGCCAGAATCCTGCCGCAAGAAAAATTCCAAGAACCGCGCCTATGGCTATAAATTTCTTGTTAACGGGATTAACCGTTTTCTTAATCTCTTCCGCGCTTTCTTCAGGCTCTTCCGTTGCCTCTGACTCATCCGTCTCCATCTTTGCAAGAAGAGTTTCAAGCTCTTCCTCCGACTTTGCCTCTACATAAGCCTTCTCGTCAGAGCCAAGATCCTTCTCGATTGCGGTAATATTTGTCTCGATTGTCTTTATTAAATTAAGCGCATCAGTTTTTGTCGTAACTATCGTGTTATCAACACCTGTGGTCACCGTACTGTTAATAAGTTTAATCGTATATGGTGTAGCTATATTATTTAAGTCTTCGCCTATGCTCTCAATACGTCTTTTTACATAATTTGCTATCGAATCGCAGTACTCAACGCTCGAGCCCTTTACCGAAATATAAAGTATGGCACTGTTTACGATATCTTCATCCCCGTTTCCGGCAGCTGAAAGATAAACATTTGTGCCCTGCGGAAAATAATCGCTTGCCGCCACAAGTTCTCTTACATAAGCCGAATCCACACCAAGATACTGGCCTGCTGACCTGTAAAGCTCATCATTCGCAAGTCTCGACTCATAGCTCTTTACTATAAGCTGAAGATTCTGCTGCTGTATCGAAGCATTATTCATATTACCGGACGTTGTACTTACCATATACTGCAGCTGCTCTGTAACTACATTCGAGCTGTCAAGGTTCATCAGAACCGAATCTGCAAGATACTGTTCCTTGCCCTGTATAAGCTGCTTATAGAGCGCAATTCTGTGTGCAGTCCTGTCAAGCTTTGCAATTTCCTCCGGATTTTCCTCCTCCAGAGCTTCCAGTGCCACAGCGGATTTCTGGGATTTTGTTCTCGTCAGGCTTTCATGAACATTCATAGCCCTGAAAGCACCTATGCCTCCTGCCACAAGAGCAAAAACCAGCATAGAAATGACTATACTCTTCCAATGCTCCAGACAGTAGAGCATCAGATCATCTATCCTTAATTCAACGTCTTCCTCATCAAATCCACGATTCATGAACCGTTAACCTCCTTAATAAAAGATATTTTTCCTCACCTTCTCGGATGTGCCATCTCATATACTCTCTTCAGTCTTGTCTGTACAAGGTCGGCATAAACCTGTGTCGTCGAAATATCAGAATGTCCGAGCATTTCCTGTACGGAATGCAGGTCAGCCCCGTTTTCCACAAGATGGACCGCAAAAGAATGTCTGAGCGTATGCGGTGTTATATCTGCTTCTATGTCTGCTTTCCTTGCATAAGCTTTTATAAGCTTCCAAAAGCCCTGCCTTGACATTGCGACTCCCGAACAGTTAACAAAAAGAGCCTCTTCCATCGGATTTCGGACAAGGGCTTCCCTTGGTCCCGAAAGGTAAGAGGCAAGCGCATTTCTCGCCTCTGCCCCGAAAGGTATTACCCTGTCCCTGTTTTCGTCATGACAGTCAATATAACCCATTCCAAGATTGACATCGGTTATCTTAAGCGATATGAGCTCGCTCACCCTTATACCCGTAGCATAAAGGAGCTCCAGCATCGCCTTGTCCCTTACCTCCTTGGGACTGTCTCCATCAGGTGCTTCAAGAAGCCGTATCACCTCTTCCTGTGTCATTATCGTCGGTGCCTTTTTTTCAATCTTTGGAGCCCTTAGATTTTCAGCAGGTGAATATCCTATGGTTCCCTCTTTAACAAGAAAATGAAAGAAAGCCTTCACCGATGCAATATTCCTCGAAACGGTCGATGCCGTAAAATTCCTGTTTTCAAGATCAAGAACAAAAAGTGACAGATCCGTTTCCGTAACCTTTGATATGTCCTCTATTCCCTTTAGTGAAAAATAAACGATAAGCTTCGTCAGATCTCTCCTGTAGGATAATTCGGTATTTACCGAAGCTTTTTTTATATTGTGCAGGTATCTTATAAATTCCCCCAACAGTTCTTCCATTTTTTCTGCCCTCTCCGTATAAAAATGCGCACCTCCCCAAGCGCGCTACTTCTCATTATAAAGGGAAGAGTGCTTAAAAGCAAGCTATTTTATGTCAATCCTTTATGTATACAGCATAACTCATTATTGCGGCAATAGTCTTCGAGTCCTCTATTTCTGCATTAAGGATCATTTTCTTAAGCTCTTCAAGGCTGAATTCCCTTATTTCTACGAACTCATCCTCGTCAAGATTCTGTTCCGTTTTCGTAAGCCGGTCAGCTATGTAAATTTCAATCTTCTCGTTACAGTAGGCAATTGCCGTATCAACGGTAATGAGATGCCTCATTCTGCCTGCGCGATATCCTGTCTCTTCTTCAAGCTCCCTTGCCGCTGCCGTCTCATATTCCTCATCCCCGTCACGTTTTCCCGCAGGTATCTCGGTAGTTACCCTGTCAAATGCCGGCCTGTACTGACGGACCATGACTATTTTTCCCTCATCGGTCACAGCTACTACGGCAGCCGCGCCATTGTGAAGCATTATATCGTAATCATGCGTTTTTCCGTTCGGAAGCTCATAGGTATCCACGCAGTATTCCAGAATATTAGATTTTCTGAGCAGGTTTCTTTTAAGAAGCTTAAACTTTTTTATCAAAATAATATCCTCCAATATTGTTTTTTTCACTTTACTATGATAGGCTGTTAAATCATAACACAGAATTGGAGTAAAAAAAAGAAAAGAAATGATACTTGCAATAGATATGGGAAATACCAACATCGAAGTCGGCTGTATTGACGGGGACAGGATAATCTTCACAGAACGTCTCTCCACCGATATCAGGAAGACCGAGCTCGA
>CAJOPI010000187.1 GCA_905236275.1 uncultured Lachnospiraceae bacterium
CCTTTTTGCGTAGCAAAAAAATTAAAATGGTGCCCCGAATGTTGCAATTCAGTTGACAGCCTGGCTGACAACTGAATTGTAACAAAGATTGAAGAAATTCCCATTCTTATCTATAATTGTCTGTGGAAAACTGTGAATACGAATAAAGGTAGAAAAATGGATAGTACAGAAATTAAAACGAAAAAATTTACAAAAGAGGAAATAACAATAGAAGAACTCGCTGACCTTCATCCGTCAGAATATCTTCTTGTGGAGATCAGAGATGATATTTCATATAAATACGGAAGCATTTCCGGTGCAATACAGATAGAAGGCTTGGAGGAAAAGGTCGTGAACGGAACTCTTGATAAAAAACCTTCTTACGTTTTCTTCTGTATGCATGGAGTACAGAGCAGAGATCTGGTGGAACGGCTCCGTGAGGAAGGCTATGACTGTGTCAGCCTGCGGGGAGGATATGGTGAGTGGATACTTTCATCTTTTAAGGACGATTATTCCGAAAGGCAGAAAGACGTTGAAATAAGTATCAGAAAAAAATTCCATCGTCAGATTTTCACTCCTTTTGCAAAAGCCATAAATGCTTATGAACTCTTAGAGCCCGGCGACAGGGTCGCAGTCTGCATTTCGGGCGGCAAGGACTCCATGCTCATGGCAAAGCTCTTTCAGGAACTTGCGAGACACAGGAAGTTTGAATTTGAAACTGTTTTCCTTGTAATGGACCCCGGCTATAGCGAACTTAACCACAGAGTCATCGAAACCAATGCAAAAATGCTCGGCGTCCCTGTGACTATTTTCGAATCCGATATTTTTGATGTCGTCGATAATATTGAAAAGTCCCCCTGCTACCTCTGTGCAAGGATGAGGAGGGGACATCTGTACAGCAGGGCAAAGGAACTTGGCTGCAACAAGATTGCGCTCGGACATCATTATGATGATGTTATCGAAACCATTCTAATGGGAATGCTTTACGGCGGACAGGTGCAGACCATGATGCCAAAGCTTCACAGCACAAATTTCGAAGGAATGGAGCTTATTCGCCCAATGTACCTTATCAGGGAAGATGATATAATTCATTGGAGAGATTACAATCATCTGCATTTTATTCAATGCGCCTGTCACTTCACCGATACCTGCTCTTCCTGCAGGGACGACGGTGTTTCGGTTTCAAAAAGAATGGAGACGAAGAAGATTATAGCGGAACTCAAAAAGACTAATCCCTTCATTGAAAGCAACATTTTCCACAGTGTTGAAAATGTAAATCTTGATACGGTTATCGCCTACAAAAAAGACGGCATCGTACATCGTTTTACCGAAGGGTACTGAAGGATGTTTTTTTGAAATTTGCCATACTTCTTCATAAGTGATAAAATATCAAAAGATTACCCGTCCGAGAGGGGGCTTCAGTTCTTCTGTTGTCTAATCCACGACACTTTTTTCAATAGCGTAGGCTTGTGCGGTGCATTTCGTGCGATTGCGGGTATTCGTCATAAGGGGGGCCGCTTGCTTTACCTCATCTTCAATATCATACACGCAATATAATATTCCGTTTTTTCTTCCTGATTTTCAAAATCACATTTAAGCAAAGCTTTAATATTCTTTATCCTGTAAATTATTGTATTCCGATGTGTGAACATTTCCGATGAAATTGCCTGAATGCTCCCGTTGTTTTTGAGGTAGGACTCTAAGGTTCCTATGTAATTTGCAGCATGCTTTTCATCATATTCTATCAGAGGGCGCAGAATATCCCTGCTCATTTCCCTGAGCAGCAGCTTATCCGTCACGGAAAAAAGCAGCCTGAAGATTCCCATATCATCGAAATTTATCCTTCTTGTCCCGCTGATTTCAGCCATCCTCACTGCCGATTTTGCTCTCTGATAGGCAAGATAAAGATTTGCAATGTCTTTCAGGCAGCTTCCGATACCTATATTTATCCTGTATTCCGGCATTTTCCTTGCAGCCTTTTTCTCAAATTCTTCTATGATTTCTTCGGCATCTTTTTTCAGCACATCATTCATTATCAGCACAAAACAGGAATCATAATAGAAAAAATGTCCATTATGGGTGATATTATTCAGATATAGCTGTAAACGGTAGCCGAGCCGTTTCCGGTCAACAGTATCCATCTCATCAAGATTTCCTGTCGAAAGCAGCATGACCTGAAAGGTTCCGTCAACGTCAAAGTAGGGCAGGAGCTCTTTTTGATAAGCAGACGTATTCTCCGGATTTTCTATGGTTTTTATAAGTGCGTTGGCTATCTGCTCATCGGTCGAGCCCTGTATGAAAATCCGAATACTTAAGTCCTTTATCATATCCGCAAGATATATGTCCCATGGAACCGTAAGCAGGGGGAAATCGTTTTCATCACAGATTTTTATTATCGCAGGCGAAATCTCATTTATATAACAGCCGGTATTTATTATCAGTCCGCAGGCGTTGGCATCTATCAGCGAATAAAGCAGCTTTTCCTGACTGTCCTCCGTCATAAAGCCGAGTCCTGTCGTTACCGCAAGCTCCTTACCTGAGAAATTTTTCGTGATCGTGAGCTCTTCCATCATTATGAGCCAGCTTATGGAATTCGACCAGCCTTTCTTTCCAGCGACCATTTTCATCGAATATTTTTCTTCCGCCACCGTCATCATATCTTCTATAGTAAATCCCATTTCTTCACCTCGCGTAAATCCAATATCTATTTTTAGTATATGTACTCCCGGTACATATTTCAAGCTGATTTTGTTTATACGGGCATATAGATTTAACTTTTATTCGTGATATTATTTAAACAAATACAAGAGCGGATTTTAATATTTAACCATAGATTCGAAAGGAGGTTTTATCATGATTAGAACGGGATATGAAAATTTTGATATTACTTCAGCTACGGAGCCGATTTGGATGAAGGACGAAAGGTACGGATACTGCGAGGATTTCTATATGCTCTGCTCCAACAGTGACAAGGGCTTCTTCTCAAAGCTTCTCAGCCTTCCGACAATGCTCTTATCCTCATTGATAAGATGATTTGTTCATAACAGAATGTTTTTTCAGGAGATGCTGTCGTGCAGTTTGTCTGTGCGGCAGCATTTTTTTATCTGTCCATACCCTTGTTCAATCTTGCATATCTTGATATACTCTTAAAGAAGTATGAATTTTAGAACAAAAAGGGCTTCCATTTATAATGAAATCATCAAATTTAGAATTAATGAGAGCAAACGGGATAAATGTCCCGAATTTTATTGTGCTCAAAAAAAATGACAAAGTCGACCTTTCCTTCAGCAGTAAAGATAAATTTGCCATAAGGTCATCCTTTTTTCTTGAAGACTCCGACAGCTTTTCTTTTGCGGGAATGTTCAGCAGTTATCTCGGAGTCGGCAGAGACGCGGTCGATGAAAAGGTCGGAAAAGTTTTCAACGAATACACCGCCAATGAGATAATAAATTACGGAAAGAAACACAGTTATTCAGAAAAAGAAATCAGGAACTTTGCAGATAAAAGCACTGTGATAATACAGGAGCTCATCGAGCCTGACTATTCGGGAGTCATCTTCAGCTCAAATCCTTTAGGGCTTTTAAACGAGAGCGTTATCATTGTCGGGTGCGGTCTCGGAAGCAATGTAGTCGAAGAAAAAACTGCTGTCAGCACTTACTATTACAATCTGACCGACAAGAAGTATTATTTCAACACAAGAGAAAATTCGCCGGAGCTTCCTGCCGAAACAATCGAGAAACTTATAAAAGCTTCCTCGGAAATCAAAGAGCTTTTCAGTCAGGACTGTGATATAGAATTTGCCATCAAAGATTCCGAAATTTTTATCCTGCAATCCCGACGAATCACAAGCATTGACAGTGGGGCAAGAAAAATAATCCTCGACAATTCAAACATTGTTGAAAGTTATCCGGGGCTTCTGCTCCCACTCAGTCAGGACTTCGTCAGGAAAATCTATAAAGACATCTTCGAACGCCTGATAGTTAGGATTTCACACAGCAGAAAGCTTGTCAGCTCTCTCGATTCGGACATGGTCGCCTTCGTGAATGGCAGGGCTTATTATACGATAAGCGACTGGTACAGCATTCTCGCCCTTATGCCTTTTTCGTCAAAAATAATTCCTGTCTGGCAGAAAATGCTCGGCGTGGAAAATAAATATATTTCAGGAAGAAAAATTAAAACAGGCAGACTTACAAAATTTATTACAGCACTGAGCCTTTTATATTATTTCGTCCTGACACCGGTAAAAATGAATACCTTGAACCGACGTTTTTCCGCTAATGTAAAACGCTACAGAAGACTCATCGAAAATACTTCCTCCACTGCTGACCTGATCAGGCTTTACAAAAGAATGCAGAAAGAAATAATCAGCTATTGGGACCTTACCCTTATAAATGATCTATATGCTTTCCTCTTTACACACCTTGCCGGAAAGCACGCTGACCGTATAAGCGAAATAAAGAGGCTATCCAGTATGGAACCGCTGCTGCTTTTGTCCCGCTTAAAGGAAGCTTATGAAATCAACGGTGTAAAAAGCAGCGAATATAAAAAGCTGAAAAAAGAGTATATAGACAAATATGGTGACCGCTGCATGCAGGAATTAAAGTTAGAAACCGAGACCTACAGAAGCTGTCCCGAGATGCTCGACCGATATATTGCAGATAACGATATAGCCTTAAGCGAAACGACAGCTTCCGATAAATTCGAATGGAATATTTTCGTGCGCCATGCAAAGCTCGGCATAATGAACCGCGAAGCTTCAAGGCTTAACCGCACTGTCATTTACGGTCTTGCCAGAAGTATTTTCAACAAAATCGGTAATAACCTTTACCGCAATGACCGGCTTGAAAACGCACATGATATCTACTGGCTTCATCTGAACGAAATAAATGATAAAAGGAATTTTAAGAATACCGTCTCCGAAAGAAAGGCTGTTTTCTCAGGCTATGAGCGCATTCCTGCCTTTTCAAGATATGTGTTCTCAGGAAAAGTATTCAGCAAGACCGACCTCAGCGGCATAGAAAATGGGACTTCCGTTCGAAAGAATACGCTCATGGGTGATGTGGTTTCAAGACCCTGCAGCCGTATAAAGGGTGAGGCTCTTGTAATGACTTCCTACGATCCGGGCCTTAAGCACGAAAACAAAATACTTATAACAAAAATGACCGATCCCGGATGGGTTTTTGTCCTTCAGAATGCAAAAGCGATAATTGCCGAAAAAGGTTCATTTCTAAGTCACACCGCCATCATTTCAAGGGAGCTGAAAAAGCCCTCTGTCGTGAATGTCAAAGACGCGACCTCTTTTATAAAAAGCGGTGATATGATAGAAATGGATTTAGAAACCGGAGTTATAACAATAACAGGAGTATCCCGTAAATGAGAAGTGAGCAGTTTGAAACTAAGAATCTCTTTTTCAGCGGAATCAACGCCTTCAAAGGATTTCTCAAAGCCTGTAAAACTGAAAAAAACCTTCATACCGAGCTTACAATTGCCCTTATTTTTTTAATCCTGAATATTTACTTCAATATAGAGGCAATCGGCTGGATTGCCTATATTACAGCCTCTTTCGGCACGCTTTCGGCTGAGCTCGTAAATACGGCTGTCGAATATATCTGCAATTTTATAGAGCCGGCTTATAACGAAAATATCAGGAACATAAAGGACATCGCCTCAGCACCGGTCCTTATGTGGGGCATTATTTTCTTCAGCTCGGAGACTTTTTTCCTTTGGAGAGCGATAGCGGAAAGGGCAGTCGTCAAATGATAAATATGATTGCACGAATGTATGTCACAATGCTTCCTACAATTATCGGCGGGCCGTTAAATATGCTTTTTGTAAGGACTGACCTTTATAAAAGATATAAAAGCCCCATCGACAAAGGTATTGTCCTGAAAGACGGGCGGAGGCTTTTCGGAGAAAATAAAAGCATTATAGGCATGTTTTCCATGGCATTTTTCTGCATGTCCATTCAGCTTATTTACGGACTGATTTTTGCCTTTATGAATCTGAGTTCCATGAACGACCTCTACAATATCCATGCGAACACTGTTCCTTTCAACGCCCTCGCCGGCCTTCTCTTTGGAATAGCTTATATGATATTCGAACTTCCGAACAGCTTCCTGAAAAGACGTTTCGGGATAGACAGTGGTGCCACGACGGCTCAGAGCGGAATTAAAAGGTGCATTTTTTTTATATTGGATCAGTTTGACTCCATCTTCGGTGTGATACTTGTACTCAAAATTCTTTCCGGAATCAGTTGGACGAAATATTTCGCCTATCTTCTTCTCGGAGGAATAACCCACCTTCTGGTGAATATTATTCTGATATTGACTCGTGTAAGGAAATCATTATGAAATTTATAGGTTATTATAATAAAACAGTATGGCTGAGCTATTTCGGGATGCTGTCTGCCCTCGTTGGCATTTATCATATTCAGAATCTGAGAATAGCCATGATATGTCTGATAATTTCAGGCATAGCCGATCTCTTCGACGGAGTCGTCGCAAGGAGATTCAAGCGCAGTGAATCAGAAAAAAATTTCGGAATCCAGCTGGACTCTTTGGTAGACACAGTTTCGTTCCTGCTCTTTCCGGCAGTTTTTTTACTGCATACGCTAAAAATCCCTTTTGCGATTGCGGCAGCTGCACTTTACGTTTTCTGCGGAATAACAAGGCTCGCCTGGTTTAATATCACTACCTATGAAAACATCAGGGAATTTCATGGAATGCCCGTAACCTATGCCGCCCTTATAATTCCTCTTTTTAATCTGACAAAATTTTTCGGCATAAAGAGTTTTTATGAGCCGTCCCTCTGTGCGTTATATGTAATAATTTCCTTGCTCTTTGTTCTTGACCTGAAAATCAGAAAGCCGACCATCGCAGGTTATGTTTTTTTCAGCCTGCTTGCAATCATCGTTACAGGAGTATATATCATTTTCTAATATGAAAGTTTATAACAGAGAGACAAAAAAAATCGAAGAAGAAATGGAATTCGGAGGGGCAGCCATTGACTTCCTCTACAGAAATCCCCTCGGAAGGCTTCTCTTAAAAATCGTTAATATACCTTTTAGCAGCCGTCTCACTTCGCTTTACTATAAGTCAGCATTATCCGTAAATAAAACAAAGGCATTTATAGAAAAGTTTGGAATAAAGGATTCTTACCGGAATTACCGCAGCTTCAATGACTTCTTTATAAGAGAAGCCCCTTTTGAAAAATGCGCCGATGACGAATTTCCGGCAGTTGCGGATTCAAGGCTTCTTATAAAAGATGTAGGTGATAATTTCCGCGTGAAAAGGTCTGTTTATAATGTGAATTCGCTGACCGGAGGCAAATTTTCAAGCAGTTCCTTTAAGGGCTGCAAAGCCTTGATATTCCGCCTCTCCATGCAGGACATCCACAGACACATTTACCCCGACAGAGGCTATAAGGTCTTAAGCTACAGGATAAAAGGACTTCTGAACAGCGTTCGTCCGGTTTCCGAAGAGTTCAGGGTTTTTCACACTAATTCGAGAAAGGTCACCCTTTACCGATGCCAAAGCTTGGGAAAGGTGCTGGAAACAGAAATAGGAGCTCTTCTTGTCGGGCGAATCGTCACGCATAAAAGAAAGCATTTCGAAAAGTTTGATGAGAGGGGTTATTTTGAGTTTGGAGGTTCAACCATAGTTCTTCTGGTGGATTCCTCTAAAGTAAAATTCGATGAGGATATAATAAGCAATTCAGAAAACAATATCGAAACAATAGTTAAACGCGGAGAACGGATAGGAGTGTTTATATGACAGCAGCTATAAAAAGACTGAATATTTATTTTAAGGAGATGTACCCGATTATCCCCCGCCTCTTTCTCGGCTTTCTGGTATTTTCGGAAATCTATTTTATCGTGCTTCTGAATCATGGGAAGCGCGAATTTACTTATGGTATCGAAGAAATCATCGGAAGCTTTACGGTTTTCAGCTTTTTATGCTGGCTCAGGATAGCGGACGATTTCAAGGACTACGAACTTGACTGCAGGCTCTTTTCTTTCAGACCTCTGCCTTCAGGAA
>CAJOPI010000188.1 GCA_905236275.1 uncultured Lachnospiraceae bacterium
ACCCTTTTTGCGTAGCAAAAAAATTAAAATGGTGCCCCGAATGTTGCAATTCAGTTGACAGCCTGGCTGACAACTGAATTGTAACGTGTAACGTTGCATTCACATATTAATCATCGTCGCTGTCTGAGCCTGATGTCTTGATCGTGTATCTGTAAGAACCTGCATATCCGCCGTAGTTGCCCTTACCAAATACATAGCAGGTAGGAGTCTTTGTCGGATAGTTGTTATCATAGGTTTTTGTTCTCTTTGTCTTACCATTTATAACATACTGAACGACTTTCGATGTCGTCTTGGATACGCTGAAGAGGTTTCCGTCATAGTCAAGTCTTGTCTTCGTAGGAACAACTATCTTTCCTGTGTAGCTGTAGGTATAGCTGTTTCCTGTGCCGTTCGAGAATGCATAGGATGAATGATAACCCTGGGCACTTGAGAACTTAAGTCCGAACTGTGCCAGATAAGGATTCGTGGTCTGTGCCGTCGAACTTGAATTAATATAGTTCTCATATCTCGGAGTCATCTGATAAGGCATGATCCTGAAATACTTAAGGATTGATCCGGCATACTGGGACTTATAAGATCCCGCAGGTGTAATCTTGATAGTTGCGATACCTACTTCCTTATTCTTGGCGAATTTCACCTTATAGTCGCTTCCGCTTGACAGCTTGTTGCCCTTTGCATCAGTTAAAATGACCTCGATCTCATTCTTTATCTTCGATCCGGTGTACTCAACTTCCTCAAAGTCACCCATCTGATATTTTACATTATTTTTTGTATAGTTGATGGAAACCTTGAAATATTCAGGATCTGAGAATACCTTCTTCTTTTTGCTTGTAATGGCATATCTCCTCTTCTTTGTTCCGTCCCATACGCTTCCGCTTGCAGGTGTAAAGGTCACAAGACCTCTCTTTGCTGTTGCCTGAGTTATTGTCTTTTTGTAGTCAACTCCCTCAAGCAGCGGATAATAATGCAGCGTCTCGCTGTCATAGTAGAAAAGTGCCGCACTGTCCTGTGAAAGTGTTGATTTTGATGAGGCGTCCCTCTTCTCAACTCCGTAAACCTTTGTCTTGTTAAGCTTGAGCTGCTTTGACTTCAATATTTTGAAGGTGTCGCTAATAACAACCTTCAGATTCTTGTTGTAGGCTACAACCGCACCTGTTCCATAAGTACCGTAACCATAATCACTGCTGTCTGCCGCACAATAATTAGCCTTGTAGTAAATGTACCAGTCATTATTGCTTACTGTGTCACTGCCATAGTTAGTGTAGCTTGAATTCGTCCTTGCATCAAAATGGGCAACAGCCTTATTTCCGCTTAATACGATAGTCACCTCAGGTCTGATGTAGGAACCTTTATCATACTGATAAAAATAACCCTTGTTAAAGGATATCGAATAACCTCCATCCAGCTTCGAGTCAAGAGACTGGGTTACTACCTCATCCTCTGAAAGAACCTCTACTGCTTCCTCATCTGCAAGGCTATCGACGTTAACCTCTGACTCATCGGCCGCAGCGGCTGCATCTGCTTCGCTAACCTCCGCTGTCTGTTCCGCGCTGTCTTCCGAAACCACGCTTGTCTCAACCTGAGCCGTCTCTTCCGCCGCTGCCGGACTCACAAGCTGAAGCGCAAGTAAAGCCGCAGTCAGCAATGTAGCAACTGACTTTTTCATTTCCTTCTTGATCATTTTGACCTCCTCTTAATAAATACTTTCCGGTAAATCCTTCCTGTCTATCCACACACGAATGACAAAGCTCTTTGCCGATTTGTATTAAGTATATCATAAATTTCTAAATTAAATATAAAAAAATCCGGTTCGTTCTTAAAAACATTTCGAACCGGATTTTTATATATGTTTTAGATTTTTATGCGTCGTCTCCCGAGGTCTTTATCGTGAAGGTTACCGAGCCGGCATAGCCGCCGTAGGTTCCCTTACCGAAAACATAAGCTGTGGGAGGATTTAATTTAGACTTGGTTCTCTTACTCGTTGCATTTATAGAATAAGTAACCGAGCGTTTCTGAGTATTTGACCTCGTCCAGGTAGAGCCGTCATAATTAACCCTGAGCTGAGGGATAACCTGACTTCCCGTATAAGTATAATAATAATCCGTATCTCCGTCATAGTCGAGGATATAAGCGTTTCCACCGGAATTCGTATGCCTTAAGAGTGTTCCGCTTGTTTCTACATAATACTCATATTTAGGAGTAAGCTGTATGGGATTTATAACGAAGTATTTAACGATGGTTCCCTTATAGGTTGACTTCATTGAGCTTCCCTTAAGTCGTATCGTAACCGTCGCAATTCCCGGTGTCTTATTGTTCTTGTAGCTTACCTTATAATCAGTTCCCTGTGTAAGAACAGTTCCGTCTGCTGTCATAACCGTAACGTCAGGCTTGATTTTAGAACCCGTATACTCTACATCCTCAAGGTTATCAAGTGAGTAGGTATTAGAATTATACACGTAGGTCATTGAAACAGTCACATTTGAAGGATCTGAAAACTGCTTCTTCGCAGAAGTGTTCAGTGTGAAATTCGCTTTCTTGCTTCCGCTCCAGGCGCCAAGTGCTGTGAAGGTAACTCTTCCCTTCTTGCTGCTTACACTTGTCACGCTCTTGCTGTAATCAACGCCCTCTTTCAACGGATAATAATGCGATGTATCCGAATCATAGTAATAAAGCGATGCATCATCCTGTGACAATGAACCCGACTCTCTCTTCTCTACACCATATACCTTGGTCTTGCTGAGCTTAAGGTTACTGCTGCCAAGAATCTTGAAGGTCTGTGTAACCACGCTGCTGCCTTTATAGGCAACTACTGCTGCTGTACCCTTCTTTTTGTTGTTCTCGTAATAAAAATACCAGCCATTATTGCTGACTGTTCCCGATGAAGTTCCTGCGCTTATGGCTGCAACCTTCTCACCTGCATAGGTAAGCGTTACCGCCGGTCTGATGTAAGAGCCTGTATAGGCGTAAAAATAACTGTTAAGCGAAAGCGAATAGCCTCTTACCCTTGAATTGGAGGACTGTACTTCAACAGTATCGTTGTCTGTTGACTCTGTCGAAACAACCTCATCATCAGATATACTGTCCTCCGAGCTGCTTTCTTCTGCCGTATCGGCTGATACTGTATCATCCGAAGATACTGTTTCAGATGAACTCTCCTCCGTTGCCTCTTCCGTCGTGGTTTCTTCTGTTGATAACTCTTCCGTCGAAGCTTCTTCTGTAGATTCCTCCTCCGAGGACTCCTCTGTCGATGTTTCTTCTGTAGATTCCTCCTCCGTTGAAGACTCTTCTGTCGAGCTTTCCTCTGCTGCCTCTACTGTTTCTGTTGATGCTTCAGCCGCTGCCACAGGTGTAATGACCATCGATGTGATCATTGCCGCAGACAGAAGCGCAGCAAGTGTTTTGCGTAATTTTGCCGTTATCATTCCTGCTATCTTCCTCCTTAATTCCGTCAGAATAATAAACTGTGTGATTCACCCCTTCTATCCATAACATCGGAGATTATAGCATTATTAATTTTATATTTTCAAAATTACACAATTTTTCCAATAATAATTCACATTTTAAATACTCTAATTTAAGAAATTTTTCACAAATCTAAAAAGCTCCAATATCACGCATACAATTCCGAGATTCAGCAAAGCCGTATTTATCAGCCCCTTTGCAGAACATATATCAAAGCTCAGTCCCCAGTCCAGCGGATAAAGAATATGCACTTTCTTCTTATTAAAAATATCAAGGACTATGTGTGACAAAAATCCTACCGTAAAATAAGGAACCGCAGCCGGAAACATTATCTCCAGAGCAATTATCAAAAGAAGCAGTCCGGATAAGGAGTGCATAAAAGTCCTATGGGGCTTCTCCATTCCAAATACCGAGACCGACAGAAAAATCAGAGCGCCTATCGCTATTTCGGCTGCTCCGCGGCTTGCCATCATTCTGGCAAATATTCCCGCCTTCAGATAATGATCCGCCAAAAATATCATCACCGCCAGCACCCCTATTATTGCGATGATTTTATCGGCTTCCTTTCTTGACTGTGACGTTCCCACATCTATATCACTTATCACTGATCCCACTGCGCCCACGCCAACCGCAAGCAGCAGCTCTCTCATATTCTTCGGCTGGGTTACGGCAACTACTGCAGCCACCCCCACCGTCAAATGTGTTTCTCCCGTCAACTCTACATCCTCCTGTTATTGAAACTTTTTCAATTCCAGCATCTGGTCTCTGAGTTCGGCAGCAGTTTCAAAATCAAGCTCCGCCGCAGCCTTCCTCATACGCTTCTCTATATCCTTTACGAGCTTCGCTATTTCAGCCTTATCCATTGATTCAGGGTCCTTTTCAAGTTCAACCCTGCTCTTTGCAACCTTTTTGGAAATGCTGATAAGGTCACGCACTGCTTTCTTTATGGTCTGCGGTGTGATGCCATGCTCCTCATTATATTTCTGCTGCTTCTCACGCCGGCGCGCAGTCTCCTCGATACAGGTCTTCATCGAGTCCGTAACAGTGTCCGCATACATGATCACACGTCCCTCGGAATTTCTCGCAGCACGTCCGGTAGTCTGGATAAGTGAGGTCGTATTTCTCAGGAAGCCTTCCTTGTCAGCATCAAGAATGGCAACCAGAGCCACCTCCGGAATATCAAGCCCCTCTCTCAAAAGGTTGATACCCACAAGCACGTCAAAAACGTCAAGACGCATATCCCTGATAATTTCCGCCCTTTCCAGAGCATCAATATCCGAGTGCAGATAACGTACCCTTACTCCGACCTCAGCCAGATAGTCCGTTAGGTCTTCTGCCATTCTCTTCGTGAGCGTTGTCACAAGAACCTTATTTTTCTTTTTAGTCTCTTTATTTATCTCTGATAGCAGGTCATCAATCTGTCCCTCAGTAGGTTTGACAACGATTTCAGGGTCAAGCAGTCCTGTCGGCCGAATAAGCTGCTCAGCTCTCAGCATCTCATGTTCCGCCTCGTATTTTGCCGGTGTTGCAGACACAAAAAGTATCCTGCTTATCCTGCTCTCCCACTCCTCGAAGCAGAGCGGGCGGTTATCTTTTGCCGAAGGCAGACGGAATCCGAAATCGACGAGGGTATTCTTCCGCGAACGGTCCCCGTTAAACATTCCGCCAATCTGGGGAATCGTCATGTGGGACTCATCAACGATTATAAGGAAATCCTCCGGGAAGAAGTCCATAAGAGTCATCGGAGGCGAGCCCGGCTCCCTGCCGGAAAGCGGCCTCGAATAATTCTCGATACCGTTGCAGACTCCTGTTTCACGAAGCATTTCCATATCAAAATTCGTTCGCTCGGATATCCTCTGTGCCTCGATAAGTCTGTCATTCGCTTTAAAAAACTTAACCTGTTCCGACAGCTCGTCCAAAATCTGACTGATACCTTGTTCCAGTTTTTCCTTTGGTATAACATAATGCGACGCAGGGAAAATCGAAAGATGCTTCATTTCCGACTTCACTTCCCCCGTCAGCACATCAATCTCACTTATCCTTTCTATCTCGTCCCCGAAGAACTCTATTCGCATTGCAGTACTGTCTGCCTCTGCCGGAAATACTTCGAGCACATCCCCATGTACCCTGAAGGTTCCTCTGTGAAAATCTATCTCATTTCGCGTATACTGGATATTTATTAGTTCCCTTATAACCTCGTCCCTGTCCTTCTCCATTCCGGGACGGAGCGACACGATCATCGCCATATAGTCATCAGGTGAACCAAGTCCGTAAATACAGGAAACAGAAGCAACGACAATAACGTCCTTTCTCTCGGTAAGCGCTGCCGTTGCCGACAGCCGTAATTTATCTATCTCATCATTTACCGATGCGTCTTTTTCAATATAGGTATCCGTCGAAGGCACATAAGCCTCCGGCTGATAATAATCATAGTAGGACACAAAATATTCAACCGCGTTCTCCGGAAAAAATTCCTTCATTTCAGAATAAAGCTGTCCTGCCAGAGTTTTATTGTGCGAAATAATAAGTGTGGGAACATTCAGTGCCTCTATCACATTAGCCATGGTAAAGGTTTTTCCCGAGCCTGTTACTCCAAGAAGTGTTTCACACTGATTGCCTTCCCTGAAGCCCTTTACCAGTTCTTCTATAGCCTGCGGCTGGTCTCCGGTGGGCTTGTATTCGCTGTGAAGCTTAAATTCCATCACTGTGCCTCCCTGAATGCCTTTATCATCTCTGCAGCGCAGCTGTTCAGGCCGCCCTCATCATAAACATACTTGTCAGCAGCTTCCTTGAAGGCATCGATGATATCAGCATTTTCCATCTGTGAGGGCATAACCCCAAGCCTGTTATTTCCTGACATTATTACGTTATGCGCTTCGATTGAATATTCAGGAATATTGCAGTATTCCTGCACTACCTTTTCTGCTTTGCGGCTTATAGGAAAGCCCTTCTCTATCCCCTGTATTCTCGCAAAATCCTCATCGTTCAGGAGGTAATCCATAAGCCTCGCAGCCTCCTGAGGATGCTCGGTCCTGCTACTAATTGCATAAAGAGTCGCCGGCTTTTTGTACCAGCCCAGGTAATCCTTTCTCTTGATTCCGACAAAGGAACCGCATCTTATCTTTTCGCCTTTGGAATCAAGAAATCTGCCGTATTTGACTCCATCATTAAACCAGCAGGCAATACCCGCAGTTTCACCGTTCAAAAAGCTGTTGGCTTCAAATTTATCCACAGGCTTAATAACCTTCGCATCCACAAGCTTCTTGTAGAAGTCAAGCATCTTTTCCGCCCCTTCAACGTTCAGATTTAATCTGCCTCCTTCAGTAAAAACCCTCTGACCGGTTTCCTGCTCAT
>CAJOPI010000189.1 GCA_905236275.1 uncultured Lachnospiraceae bacterium
AAGAGGATAAATGCCGTCCCTGCTCATTAACTCTGCTGCCTCGAAAAGATCCTCCCAGCTTTCAGGGATATCCAGATCATATCTGTCATAAATCGACTCATTATAAAAGAAAAGAGTTGCATTATAAGCTATCGGAATGGCATTCAGTTTCCCATTCCTCGTTCCATAGGACAGATCCTCTTCACTGAACTGTTCTAAATCAATATAGTCGGAAAGCGCACTAAGGTCATAATAACCCGTTCCGTCCGCAGAATACTCGTCAAGCCATGAATGATTTATAAGCATAACATCCGAAGCGGTTTTCGAAGTCATGGCAATCCTGTTTCTCTTTTCGAAGCCGTCCCAGACCCCGTAGCTGACCTCTGCTTTTATATCGGGATTGAGTCTCATAAATTTCTCAAGTCCCTCAAGATAGTCCCTGTGTCTTTCTTCAGTCCCCCACCAGGAAAAACCCACTTCCGTAATCTTTTCTTCATAAACGAGTTCTTCAGGCGTCTCAAACTGCCCTATTTGTGTAGTCGAACATGCCGTAAGAACAGTTAAGGACAAAATGGGGATCATCAACAATCTTCTTAATCCCATCAGTCTTTTTCCTTCACTATAAGTTTGTAGGTTGCCTTGTTTTTTCCCGTTCTCTTCGACTGATACATAGTATCGTCAGCCTGTCTGTAAAGTTCATCATAGTCCACCGAGCAGGTAGCAACTACCGCACCGCCGCTGAGTGAAAGACCGAATCGCCTGTGTTCTTCCGCAAATTTAGCGGAAAAATTGTAAATCAACTGGTCAACATAGTCGTGCATCCGTCTTTCCGCCGAAACAATGCTGACTTTTGACAGGTCAAAATAAACCGCAAATTCATCTCCACCCAAACGTCCTATAATATTGTCCTCAGTGGATATTTCCCTTAAAAGTCCGCCAAGCCTTGCGATGACCTCATCACCATATTCGTGACCGAGATTATCATTTATCTGCTTGAAATTATCCATGTCTATCATAAGAAAACCGATGCAGTCACCGTTTTTTAGCTTTGCGATATGTTTTCGTGATTCTGTTTCGAAAGCCCCCTTATTCAGAACATTTGAAAGACTATCATAATTAGCCTGTCTGTTCAGATCGGTCATCATCCCCTCAAAGGGTATTGAAAGCCTGTAATAAAGGAGATTCGCGATGATAAGAAAAACAATACAGCTGAGTGCTGCAAAGCCAAGCGTAAAATGCTGAACCCTGACCGTCCTTGAATCTGTCATTTCCTGCGGTATCGAGCACACCAGCCGCCAGCCGTTTTTGCACCGGCAGGTCGTCACTATATAATCCTTATTAAATCTCGTGCTGTCAGTGTTCTTTGAAGCAAGCCCCGCAATCTCACTGTCAAGCTTCATTCCTATTGTCAGGTCGTCATTGGAATAAAGGACTTCATCGTAATCATCCACGAGTGACATGGTTATCTCATCACTAACCTTGTCAGATATCTTGAAATACTCATCAATTTCCGAGGCATAAAAAGAAATCACGATCACAGCATGTTCATTGGCTCTTTTTACATAATAGAATTTATCGTAATTCCCGTTATGCCCGAATGACCAGCCGCTCTCGTCCGTTTCATTATTTATACAGGACGCAAAATCCTCGTAGATTCCGCCATCGACATAGCTGGAAGAGAGTTTTTCCGATATCCATCCCACATGAGCATCGTTGCTGTAAATTATGCCAAAATCGACAAAGTTTTTCATGATACCAAGCTGTTCAATGCTTTCGTATATCTGCTTCTCAGTCTGAAGCTTCCGGTATTCCGTATAAGCATTCGCAACCGGATCGTATTCATAGACAGCCGGATCTGCAAACATGAGCGCAGCAGTCTTTTCAACCCACTCAAAATTTTCGTCAAGATTTGAGCCGAGCTGTCTCGTACTCGAGGTCATCAGATCCGAAAAGCTTGTTCTGAGCGAATCCAGCGATCTTCGTAAAGGCACAGCAGTTATAAATATTGTCATTAAAAATATGATAAGCGAAAAGAGTAATATTACTCTAAAACGCAGTGATTTATAA
This sequence comes from uncultured Lachnospiraceae bacterium, assembly GCA_905236275.1. Lineage (GTDB taxonomy): Bacteria > Bacillota > Clostridia > Lachnospirales > Lachnospiraceae > NK4A144. The sequence continues at coordinate 2,047 of CAJOPI010000189.1, forward strand.
TTATTTTCCATATTGTTACTACTATACCACACTATTGTTCGAATTTAAAGATAGAGTAACAAAAAGACTGCCATTTCAATGACAGTCTTTTTATTTTATAAATATTTCTTCAATTCTTCAACCTTGTCGAGTTTCTCCCAAGGAAGATCAACATCGGTTCTGCCGAAGTGACCGTAAGCTGCGGTCTGTTTATAGATAGGTCGTCTCAGGTCGAGCATCTTGATAATTCCTGCCGGACGGAGATCGAAGACTTCCCTGATGATCTCTGTTATCTTCTCGTCAGAAAGCTTTCCTGTTCCGAAGGTATCTGCCATTACTGAGGTAGGCTCAGCCACGCCGATTGCATAGGAGAGCTGGATTTCAACCTGATCTGCAAGACCTGCTGCCACCAGATTCTTTGCAACATATCTTGCCGCATAAGCACCTGAGCGGTCAACCTTCGTACAGTCCTTTCCCGAGAAAGCTCCGCCGCCATGACGTGCATATCCGCCATAGGTGTCTACAATGATCTTTCTTCCTGTAAGACCTGCATCACCATGAGGTCCGCCTATAACGAAACGACCTGTAGGATTTATATATATCTTTGTCTTGCTGTCCATAAGCTCAGAAGGAAGAACCGGATCAAAGACATATTTTTTGATATCCTTGTGAATCTGTTCCTGCGTAACATCGGGATCATGCTGGGTTGAAAGAACTACAGCCTCAAGTCTCTTCGGCTTTCCGTTCTCATCATATTCCACCGATACCTGAGATTTTCCGTCAGGTCTTAAATAGCTGAGGGTTCCGTCTTTTCTGACCTTCGTGAGCTGACGGGTAAGAGCATGCGCTATAGAAATCGGATAAGGCATATACTCCTCTGTCTCATTTGTCGCATAGCCGAACATCATACCCTGGTCTCCGGCACCGATAGCTCCGATCTCGGCATCAGTCATATTGTTTTCAAGAGCCTTCAGGTCGGCCTTTGTTTCAAGGGCATTATCAACACCCATTGCGATATCACCTGACTGCTCATCTATTGCTGCAAGAACTGCACAGGTATTTCCATCAAAACCATACTCAGATTTCGTATATCCGATTTCTTTAACGGTCTCACGTACAACCTTCTGGATATCAACGTATGCCTTCGTCGTAATCTCTCCCGTAACAAGCACAAAGCCGGTACAGGTTGCTGTCTCACAGGCAACGCGGCTCATCGGGTCCTGTTTAATGCACTCATCGAGAATAGCATCGGAAATCGCGTCGCAGACCTTGTCAGGATGTCCTTCTGTTACTGACTCTGATGTAAATAATCTTTTCTCCATATAACTCCTTTCACCATAAAAATGGTTTAAAAATAAAAGAACCGCTTATGTATTAACAAAAAGCGGACTCGATACAGATAAATCAAATCCTCTTATTGTTCGATAATATTTCGCTCAAGGTTGGCACCTGCCGGAATAGCCTCCGGTGGTTGTCGTGACTTCAAAGACCCTTTTTGTCTCCATCACTCTTAATAAGAGAAATTCAAAATCTATTAAATTTAAGATGCTTTTACGATAACATCCTTTGAAGCAATAGTCAAGAGGAAAACTCGTTACAATTCAGTTGTCAGCCAGGCTGTCAACTGAATTGCAACATTCGGGGCACCATTTTAATTTTTTTGCTACGCAAAAAGGGT
>CAJOPI010000190.1 GCA_905236275.1 uncultured Lachnospiraceae bacterium
TCATCTTCGCCCTGACGGGCTTGATTCACCTCAAATCCTTCTTTTCAATGTTATCCATATCGTCAAAGGTCTGGTTTTCACCGCCCATTGCCCAGATAAAGGTGTAATTCTTTGTGCCTGCTCCGGAATGGATGCTCCAGGAAGGAGAAATAACTGCTTCTTCGTTGTGCATCACGATATGGCGTGTTTCCTTGCCCTCACCCATCATGTGGAAGACAACATCATCTTCGCCTAAGTCGAAGTAGGTGTATATCTCCATTCTGCGCTCATGGGTATGTGCCGGCATGGTATTCCAGATGCTTCCCGGTTCAAGAACAGTCATACCCATTGAAAGCTGGCAGGTCTTCAATACATCGGGATGGATGAACTGGTTGATGGTTCTTTTGTTTGCCTCCTCGGAAGCTCCGCAGGGACGCTTGTTGGCATCGGCTATTTTTATAAGCTTTGTCTCATAGCTCGTATGCGCAGGAGCGGAAACTGCGAAGAACTTTGCAGGGGCGGAAGAGGAAGCAGAGGAGAAATGCACGCTTTTTGCGCCTCTTGTAATATAAAGGCAGTCGCCATGTCCTAAGGAATAATCCGTTCCGTCAACCTCCACAGAGCCGGCATCACCAATATTGAAAATGCCGACCTCGCGGCGCTCAAGGAAAAATTCTGTTCCGAAATTGTGCCATACATCTATGCCGTCATCGATTGAAAGAGCTCTGCTGACGGGCTTGATACCAAGTGTCACCATGCGGTCAACGTGGCTGTAAACTGCTGTTACCTTGTCATCAAGGTAAAGGTTTTCGATGAGAAACTCTTTTCTTATCTCATCTGTGTTGTATCTCTTGAAATCCTCCGGATTGCATGAGTATCTGATGTCCATTTAATTTGCCTCCTGTATGGGTTAGACCCGATTTCATCCCCGATTGCACTAAGTTCATCTGCGCATTAAAATGCTTGATTCACTAAGTGCACCTGTGGGGAAAATTGTAAACTCGTTCTGCGCGCTGCTTGAACTCGTTAACAATTTTCACCGATTCATCTCGCGTACCGGGCCGTTGCTGTTGTGTTCTTTTATGATGCTGTCGATTTCCTTTTTGTCGGTGGAGATCATGTCTCCGGGAACGGTGCATTTTATGGCTGCTGCCGCATTTCCGTATTGGAGTGCGGTGAGCGTGTCCGAATGCTTTATAAGTCCGCCTAAGACTCCTGAACAGTAAGCGTCGCCGGAGCCTACCCGGTCAACGATATCGATATCCTGATAGGCTTTCTCCGTAAAGAACTTATCGGCAGCCGCATCATAGGCGATAGAAGTAAAGTCATGGGTTTTGGGACTCTTGACCTTTCTCTGTGTAGTGAAAACAAGGCTCACACCGTAGTCCTCGCTGTAGCTTTTCATAATGTCCTTAAGCTCTCCTGAACGTCCCATCATGTGATAATTCGTCTCTTCCGAAACAAAGAAAATATCAATGAGGGGGAGGATTTCGCTGACTTCTGCTCTGGCTTCCTCTACGCTCCAGAGGTTGGCGCGGAAGTTGCAGTCAAAAGATATGAGGGCACCATGTTCCTTGAACTTGCGTATAAGGGCCTTGGTGACAGAATTTAAGCTTTTGTTCAGGGCAAGTGAAATGCCGCAGGTGTGAAAGATTTCTGCCGAATCAAAAACCTCTTCGGGAATCTCCTTTAAGGAAATCTTTGAAAATGATGAATCATTTCTGTCATAGACTACTGTGGGCTTTTTAGGTGATGCACCGAATTCGTAATAATAAATACCGAGCCGCGCATTGTCGCTCTCATCCGTAAGCACATATTCATCAAAAACACCTTTTTCGCGTATCTTGCTCCTTACATAATTTCCGTTGAAATTGTCGGGAATGCTTGTGATAAAGGCTGTTTTCGCTCCAAGGATGGAAGCACCGGCAGCAACATTCAGCTCTGAACCGCCGGCGCATTTGTTGAAAATATCGCTTTCGGCAACGCGGCCTGCACTCGGAGAGGAGAGTCTCATCATAACCTCTCCGAAGGTTACAAGGTTATATTTCTTATCCATTATCTTGTCCTCTTGCTGTATCAGACAGCTTTCTGTTTCCTGTCTTCGTAGCTTACCTCACCGATAACGTTCGTATTGATGAACTCGGCAGCTTCTATGGAACCCTCGATATTTACGTTATTCAGGGAAACCCGTTTTACGTTTTTCAGGAAGAAGCTCTTTCCCATAAGTTCAGGGAAATTGTCCATCATTATGGGACATACGGGATGAAGCTCGCTTTTGGGAAGGAAGGAAACGCTTACATTTGTAAATTCCAGTCCTTCTATAGGCTGCTCGGGAAGTCCGTAGCAGCACGCAAAAGAAGCATTGGCACCTGTGCAGGATATATCCTTAATTGTTATGGTTCCGATTTTGGGTGTGCGGTCATCTATCGGGTAACGCTCCTGATCCTGAACATAATCCGAATGCCCGTCGGGATCGCAGTAGTAAAACATATTTACCGTTAAGGGCATCATGACCTCGTGCATCTCGATATTTTCGAATCTGAGATTGTCGATGATTCCGCGCTTGCCCCTGCCTCTTCTGGTCTTTAAGCGGATACCCCTGTCAGTTCCCTTGAAGATACAGTTGGAAACCGTAACTCCGTCCACGCCGCATGCCATTTCACTTCCAATGGTCACACTTCCATGACCGCGCTCGAAAAAGCAGTTCCTTATGGTAACGCTTTTTGTCCGCTTGAAGTGATAACGGCTCATATAGAATTTACCGCTCTTTATGGCAACGCAGTCGTCGCCCACCGATATTCTCGTACCGATAAGTGAAACGTCGGTGCAGCTTTCGGGGTCGAAACCATCTGTGTTCGGGGAATTGTAGGGGTTTTCTATTACAAGATTCATGAATTTCAGATGGTCGCTGTAATAGGGATGTACGGTCCAGCCCGGGGAATTGCAGACCATTATGTTCTGCATGCGGATATTACGGCATTTGCAGAAAAA
>CAJOPI010000191.1 GCA_905236275.1 uncultured Lachnospiraceae bacterium
ATCAAAGCCATGTCCCCACCTTTGCGCAAGCGCAGGTGTGAACAGGCTTTTTGCACTGGAATCATAAATGGTACGCTTCAAAATGGCGGAGAAAGATTGTGATAAGCCTGAAAAATCATAATGGGATAGAGGGCGAGAATAGTGAGGATAGTGTGGGATGAACGGACAGGGACAGATCAGGATTGTTCAGGAGACGGTCAGCGGTAAGGAGATTACTTTGGCGCATGTTATTGGCGGACCGGCTCCCATTATTTATAAAAAGCTGGGGCTTGACCCATCGATTGACTACCATTCATCGGCAATAGGGATAATGAATATGTCTCCGCCGGAGTCCGCGATAATTGCTTCGGACATAGCGGTAAAAAACGGAAATGTATATCTTGGATTTGCGGACAGATTTACGGGAACGCTTATCATAACGGGAGAGATTGACTCTGTATCGGCTGCTCTGCAGCAGGTGGTCAATTATTTTCATGAGGATTTAGGTTACGTTACCTGCAATATAACTAAGCGATGAGTCAATGGATTATGGAAGAGAGATTAACAAACAGTCAACTGATAGAGAAAATTTATCGTGAGGGATATCACGCTGAAAATATAGATAATTTAAGACTTGTGAGAGTGCGCGTCAACGGACGGGAAATGTCAATGGCGCACGTGATAAGAGTTTCGAGGGAAGAAGTTTATAATAATCTTGCCTTAAATATTGGTGTTCATGAGGGTGAGAATCACAAGGGCGAAGCAATCGGGATCATTGACGTGACACCCTGGGAGAGCACTGTCATAGCGGCAGATATTGCTCTTAAATATGGCGATGTGGAAATCGGATTCATGGACAGGTTTTCCGGGACGCTTATCATCACAGGAAAATACAGTATGGTTTCAAGTGCTGTTCATGGGATACATGACTTCTTTGAAACTAAGCTGGGATTTGTGGTTTGCGATATTTCGGAACAATAAAGGAAAGCTTTTATGAAAAAATTATTTTTGATGGGAAGAAGTGAAGCAGGGAAAACTTCTCTTACGCAGGCGATGAAGGGAGAAGAGCTTCACTACGAAAAAACTCAATATACCTATTCGCAGGATACAACGATAGATACGCCTGGCGAATATGCAGAAACGAAGTCAGCCTCAGTGGGTCTGGCTTGTTTTTCGTTTGACGCGGATGTCATCGGAATGCTCTGCGCTGCCGATGAGCCTTTCTGCATTTTTGGAAATAATCTGAACTGCTGCATAAACCGTCCGCTCATTGGGATAATCACAAAGATAGATTCACCACTGGCAAATGTCAGAAAGGTAGAACGCTGGATGCAAAATGCCGGCTGTGAGCGGATTTTTACGGTAAATAACAAAACGAGGGAAGGAATTGCCGAGCTCCTCGACTACCTGGAAAATGACCGCGTGACCATAAGCCTGGACGAAGCAAAAGAGAAGCAGTCGAGGGGCATCAATGCATGGGAGTTATGAACAGGTCATTAGATATCGCTTTTACGAAGTCTGCAGGGTAGGGTGCTGTAACTTCTATTTCATCATCATAAAAAGGCTGCCTGCATTTGAACCTTACAGCATGAAGCAAGGCTCTCTCAAATCCGCAGTTCTTATCAGGATTTCCATAAAGCAGATCTCCGATCAGCGGATGTCCGATCGACTGCATATGAACCCTTATCTGGTGAGTCCTGCCTGTGTCGATCCTTGCTTCTATAAGGCTCACCTTTTCATCTTCAAGGGTGTATCTTTTAAGAACCCTGTAATGTGTCACGGCGTTTTGACCGTTAGGTTCCTCGCAGGTTTGCCTCAGCAGCTTGACATTCGGTATCTGCTCGATTGGTTTATTTAGTGTGGCAGAGTCCTTTTCGACCCAGCCTTCCACTACTGCATGATAAGTTCTGCAGCTCGTTCCTAGCTCCCGCTGATGGAAAAGCCGTCCTGCTGCTGCCTTGTTTTTAGCAAACATAACAGCTCCCGACGTTTCTATATCGAGCCTTCCGATTGAACGATAGATGAGTTCAATACCCCGGCTCTCGTAATGATATGCAACTATATTTGAAAGAGTATCGTTATAATGTCCATAACAAGGATGAACCGGCATCCCCGCCGTTTTGTTTACGATCAGCAGGTCCTCATCCTCGTATAAAATTTCAAGCTCACCCTTTACTGCTTCCACCCGGTGCCCGTTTTTTGACCGTGGCGGGTCTGTAAGATGTACGGTAAGTATCTCGCCAACGCTCATGCGCTCATTTGCATAAACACTCCTGACCTCTCCATTGGAAGAGGTTACAGTCACTCCGTTTTCCGTATATTTTGCATGACACCATTCATGGGCTTTGAGCTTTATACATTTTTTTATGACCTGCCCTACAAGTCCGTTTATTGTGGCAGGAAGGTCCTTTTCTTTTAATTCGTATTCAAAAATCCGTTCCATTTGACTGTCCTTAGAAAAAATGTATTATCAGTACCACCGAATTGTAGCATATTTGCAAAAAAAAAAATATATTTTATAATGGCAATGAAAAATATACATGGTTAAAGGAGACAGAAAATGGAAAACTTAACTGAGAAGATTGAAATCAAGTACATTAATGACAGGATAACAAAGCTTGAATATATTGACGGGAAGTCGGACTGGATAGACCTTAGAAGTGCGGAGGACGTTGACTTAAAGCAGGGTGAGTTTCACATGATACCTTTAGGTATTGCGATGAAGCTTCCGGAAGGCTATGAAGCGCACGTGGTTCCGAGGAGTTCGACCTTCAAGAATTTTGGGCTGATACAGACAAACCACATGGGAGTAATTGACTGTTCCTACAGTGGAGATAATGATCAGTGGTTCGTGCCGGTGCTTGCAATGAGGGATACCCATGTATCCTTCAACGACAGGATATGCCAGTTCAGGATAATGAAAAACCAGCCGAGAATCGTATTTGAAGAAAAGGAACATCTTGACAGCGTTGACAGGGGCGGCTTCGGCTCAACAGGTGTAAATTAAACCGTCGAAATGACAAGTTCTTCATAATCAGATTTTAATATTTCAGAAAAACCGCTAAGGTATGTTCCCATTATCTGATATCCTTTCATGGAAGCTTTTGACATAAGGAACTGTTACAAAATAAATTTACATTTTGCTTGTCTTTTTGCCTGATTGCACCACATCAAAATCAGTTACATAGCCCGCTATG
>CAJOPI010000192.1 GCA_905236275.1 uncultured Lachnospiraceae bacterium
ATACGAACGAACTATTAGTTCATTTATACCATCGCCATTCATATCGTAAAGGGCATATTCCATGTCCGGTTCTCCGACAGCCCAGAACGTATCACCATTTGCATCAGTTTCATTTCCCTTTATATATTCAATGAAGTGTTTATCTGCATTAGTTTCCTCCTCAATTACCTCTGAAGTACTTCCGCTCTCAATAGTCCCATCTAAAGAACTTGCGATAGATATATTTTCTGTTTCAGTGTTTTCGCTTATTTCAGTTTTAGCGCTGCATCCTGCAAGCATTAAAGCTGCTATCATGCCAATTAGCATCTTATTTTTCATAAACTTTATTCTCCCATTTTGATCTTTCAATAGTCTTCCTTGACCAAGACGCTGTTCCACATCTTGCGCAACAGTATCTTCTATAATTTCTTGTGAATTTGCTTTCCTTTTTTCTGTATATTACGGCACCACAGTTGAGGCATGTGAATATGTATTTAGGTATTATTCTTGTAGGTACATGTTCTTCAACACCTTTTTCTTTGCCACTTGTCACCCTTTTGACCTTATATCCATAAGTTGCATTGATCCTATCGGCATATATCTTCCATCTGCCGGTGTGTTTCATGCATCCGGAACAAGTATGTAAAATTTCATGAATAATCGTTTCCTTACAGGATTCTACAGAAACTCTGTCATCATTTAGCAGACGCTCTGCAATCTGTATTTCATAAGTACCATCTTTCTTAGCCTTACAAAGACCCCAACGTGTCTTGGCTCTCCGATTAATCACCCATTCAGACACTTTTCCTGGCTTTATTCCCAAAGCTTCTACTTCTTTTAAACATTCATTTTTTAGAAATGATAAATTCTTCATCGTCTTGCACCTAATGCCTCAATCAATCCATCAGCACTTGATCCCGGTACTTTCTCGTATACCGCAATATGATCCCAGTCTGTACTTCTGTCCTTAAATGATGGGTATAGAAATCCACATTCCAGTTCCTCCAGCTCTGAATCACCATGTACAGGCGCAACAATGCAGATAAGATAATTATAGACCTCTTCCGACTCCCACTGCTCTCCCTTATCAGAACCAATAAGAGGAATGTCATAAGTTCCATTAAACACAAAGATTGCAAATTTCTTTCCCCTTGACATCTTTTCTGCAACAATCTCATAAAAGGTCTGCATCAATGCATCATTTTTCAGATTGACTTCCTTCATCCCATCCAAAAGCCTCATCATAACATCTGATTCTTTGCTTTCGCACGGAAAATCTAATTCTATAAGATTTTTGTTAGTTTCGCCAAAAGGTACTGTCTTAGCCAATTTCAGATTTTTATCTCTGTCTGGCATCGACAGCTTAAGAAAATTAATATTGAATGAACCTTCGTCATAGCCTTCTTCATCAAAATAGCAACCTGCCACCCTTGATATGTTAGCACGTTTTGTTGTCATTCTCCGCGTCAGTTCGAGCATATCATTTCTGTTAAGCATCACACACCTCGACCATTATTTTTCAACTCACCTCTGCATTGTATCACAATAACCCATACTTTTTAATACAGAAAAAGGTGCATAGCCCTTATGACTCCACACCCAATCAACTATAATTCAAACTGCGATGCTGTCAGTTTAGTATGCACCTTTCGCTGTTTTTCGTTTTGGCGGTTTGCACTGTTGCCGCAACCGATTCCGACAAACGCACCTGCAAGGAAGAGGTTAGATAAAAATAGCCGGGTCCTTTGCGACCCGGCTATTTTTATTATCTCATATCTATTCCATTAATTCAATGCGCTCAATGCGCCTCAGAACTCCGATATCTTCAAGCTGACGTATCATCCGGTAGACAGTGGCAACTCCAATGCTGTCATCCTCACTCGCCACCTGATAATAGAGATCCTTGCAGCTTGTATAGTCATTTTTAAGAATTATGTCAACTATAAGACGCCGCTGCCTTGTAACGCGGCATCCATTCTTTCTCAGGCGTTCAATCACTTCAGAGCTTTTCATTCAGCATCCTCCGCGTTTCCTTTTTTTATGCCACAGACCTCTTACCCTGAATAGCTGCGTTCTTGTAAGGATCAGGTCTGAAAATACCGAAGAGAAGTGCGGCAAGGACAACAAATCCGACTACAGTTCCTATAGTGAATGTACCATATACAAAGAAACATCCGATCTGGTATACCATGAGTGCAGCAAAATATGCGAACACATTCTGGAAGATGATCATAAATGCCGACCACCATTTTGAGTTCATTTCCTTCATTCCTGTGGAGATAGCTGCAAGACAGGGTGAGTCAAGCATATTGAAAAGAAGGAAGGAGAAGGAACTTACTGCAACCGTAGCAGCCGGGAAGAAGGCCTTAACACCAACCCAGAGCTGCACCTCGTCTTCTGCCTCTTCTCCAAGACCTGCAAGGATTGACATTGTCGAAACAATAGATTCCTTTGCAACAAAGCCCGAAAGTGAGGAAGCAACAGCCTGCCATGTTCCGAAACCAAGCGGTATAAATATCGGTGCAAGTACTCCGCCTATTGAAGCTATAAGTGAATTATTCGTATCTTCTACAAGTCCGAATGCTCCTCCCTCGAAACCGTAAGAAGAGATGAACCACATGACGATGCAGGCAAGGAAAAGTACTGTTCCTGCCTTCTTGATGAATGCAAAGGTTCTCTCCCATACATGCATGAGAACGGTCTTCAGGGCAGGAATATGATATTCCGGAAGCTCCATAACGAACGGAGCCGCATCACCATGGAAATACTTTGTTTTCTTCAATATGATGGCAACCAGAAGAACTGCCGCTATTCCTACAAAATACATCAAAGTTGCAAGATACCATGCACCGCCGAAGATTACACCCTCGATAAGCGCGATAACAGGAAGCTTCGCACCGCAGGGAATATAAGTTGCTGTCATTATCGTAAGACGGCGATCGTTATCATTTTCGATGGTTCTCGAAGCCTGAATGCCGGGAACGCCACAGCCTGCGCCGATGATCAGCGGGATAAAGCTCTTTCCCGAAAGACCGAACTGACGGAAAAGCCTGTCCATAACAAAGGCAATTCGAACCATATATCCGATATCTTCAAGAATCGAAAGACAAAGGAAGAGGATGATCATCTGCGGAAGGAAACCAAGCACAGAACCCACACCGCCGATAATACCGTTAACAATAACATCTATCAGGACATCGCTTGCCCCTGCCGATACAAGGAAATTTTCAACTGCGGGAGGGATTATCTCACCAAAGAGAGCATCGTTAACCCAGTCAGTTCCCATCGTACCGATACCGCTTCCTACAGAAAGCCAGTAAACGAATCCCATGATTACGAGGAAAATCGGTATACCAAGAATCCTGTTGGTTACGATCTTGTCAATCTGATCAGATGTCGAAATCTTATTCTTCGGCTTCTGAACACAGCTTGAAACAACCTTTACGATATAGTCATATCTCTCGTTCGTAATAACACTTTCGGTCGTATCATCATACTTCTTTTCGATTTCGCTGACTATATCCTTTATCTCTCTGTCAGCATCAGCCGGAATAGCTGTATTTTCAAGAACCTTGCTGTCCTGCTCGATGAATTTTATGCTGTACCATCTTCTCTGTGACTCGCTGCAGATATTCTCCGGAAGAAGCGAGCTTACCCTGTCTATTGCCTTCTCCATCTCATCAGAGAATTTCTTCTCAGGAATATAAGTCTTGTGAGACTGTGCTAACCTTTTTGCAGATTCAACAACCTTGTCAAGACCTTCTTCCCTGAGTGCGGAAGTTTCAACGATTTCGCAGCCAAGCTCTGCCGAGAGCTTCTTAACGTCTATGCGATCGCCTCTCTTTTTGATAACATCCATCATATTGAGTGCGATAACAACCGGTATTCCCACCTCAAGCACCTGACTTGTAAGATACAGATTACGTTCAATGTTTGTTGCATCCACAAGATTGATTACAGCCTCAGGCTTCTCCTTCAGAAGATAGTCCCGGCTTACAACTTCCTCAAGTGTATACGGTGAAAGAGAATAGATTCCCGGAAGGTCTGTAACGATAACATTCTTATCGCCCTTAAGATAACCTTCTTTTTTCTCTACGGTAACGCCCGGCCAGTTTCCCACATACTGGCTTGCTCCCGTCAGAGCATTGAACATTGTGGTTTTACCACAGTTTGGATTTCCAATTAACGCAATTCTTACTGACATTTTTGCCTCCGATAAAATTTTATCCTGATTAGTTAGATATTGCTAACCTCATTTCTTAAAAAAAGATGATGACCGGATCACTGGATTTCTATGATCTCAGCATCAGCTTTTCTGAGGGTAAGTTCGTAACCACGAACCGTAACTTCAACGGGATCTCCCAAGGGCGCAACCTTTCTCACATAAATCTCGCTGTTTTTTGTGATTCCCATGTCCATGATACGTCTCTTCAACGCACCATCGCCTCTGATGTTCATTACCCTGATCGTCTCTCCGACCTTGGCTTCACGCATTGTACGCAATTTAACTCCTCCTTCTTTTACATAAGATTATTTGACAAAAATGGCTCTTTTTATCCTGCATCAGACCATGATTTTCTTTGCCAGTTCAGCATCAAGAGCAACTCGTGAATCCCTGACATTAACTATCAGGTTCTCCGAAATCTTTGACACCACCATTACTTTTGCTCCATCAGTAAAACCTAAGTTGTTGAGAAACCTCTTGGTATCTTCAAGTCCGCCAACTCTTGCTACTGTGAATTCTTCTCCCGGATTCGCCATAGTTAAAGGCATCATTCTTTCCTCCTAAATAAAATCATTTCCATACAGGTTCTTTGATAATCATTATCATTTTTGCTTCATCATTATGCTATATTTGATAATGATTGTCAATATCAAAATCGCATTTTTATTAAAAAATTAAGGAGCTTAAGAAGCCTTTTACAAAGAAAAGACGAGGGAAATATTCCCCCGTCTGTTTCCTGATTCCATCTTCTATATGTTTATGCCTCTGCATCTTTCTTCAAAATACCGAGAAGTACACAGGTTACAACCGAGCCTATAAGCCATGCCACGATGTACATGAGCGGATTTCCGACTGTTGCAAATACGAATACTCCGCCATGAGGTGCCCTTAGGGTACAGCCGAAGAGTGCGGAAAGAAGTCCTGCAACTCCTGAGCCTGCCAGCGTAGCCGGAATTACGTGTCCGGGATCGGCTGCCGCAAAAGGAATAGCACCTTCCGTAATGAAGGAAGCACCCATGATAATGTTGGTTATCCATGAAGACTTCTCTGCACCCGTAAATTTCTTCGGGAAAATTTTGCAGGCAAGAGCGATACCAACAGGGGGAACCATACCACCTGCCATAACCGCTGCCATCGAGATAAATGCAGCATTTTCAAGAGAAGGGTCAACCGCTGCCTGCGCAAGCATACCTGTACCGAATACGTATGCAGCCTTATTTATCGGGCCTCCCATGTCTATAGCCATCATAGCACCGAGGAGAAGACCTAAGAGCCATATCTGTCCGCTTGCATAAATGGCATTAAGACCATTTGAAAGAGCTGTGTTTATAAGACCGATTATCGGGTTGAAGATAAAGCACATCAGTACGCCGACAATAAGCACTCCGCAAAGAGGATATATAAGTATCGGGCGGATGCCTGCAAGTGAATCGGGAAGATTCTCAGTAACCTTCTTAAGCCAGTTTACTACAAATCCCGAAAGGAAACCGATAACGATACCACCAAGGAAGCCTGAAACAGTATTTACTCCATCTGCGGAAAATGCAAAATTTGAAATAAACTGACCTACGGGACCTGCATTACTTCCGAAGTTAGTCCAGCTTTCAATATATCCGCTGAGTGCAGCATTTCCGGAAGCCGCAAGCATACCTCCTGTGAAACCTACCGCGAGACCCGGACGGTCTGCTATCGAATAAGCTATATAACCCGCAAGTACGGGAATCATAAGTCCCATTGCCTGACCGCCGACATATTTAAGGAAGGCTGCAAGCGGAGTTGCCGAACCGAACGCACCGCCCGCGCTTGCGCCATAGCCTGCAAGTGTATCAATAAGGAATGCAAGTGCAACAAGGATACCGCCGCCTATAACGAACGGAAGCATGTGCGAAACACCGCTCATGAGGTGTGTATATGCCTGGTGTCCGATGCTGCCCTGCGGCTGGTCTGAAGACTTGCTCTCCGAAGCACCCGTTGCCCTGAATATTGGAGCAGAGCCGCTGAGTGCCTTTTCAATAAGCTCCTTCGGCTTGTTGATTCCTTCCGCAACGTGGACTTCGAGAAGGGGCTTTCCGTCAAAACGGTCAACCGGAACCTTTGCGTCTGCCGCAATTATTACAGCCTTTGCACCCTTTATTTCATCTGCGGTAATTATATTCTTGGCACCGCCGCTGCCGCGTGTCTCGACCTTTATCCCGATACCCATTTCCTTGCCGGCCTTTTCAAGCGCCTCAGCCGCCATATAAGTATGGGCAATACCGGTAGGACATGAAGTTACCGCAAGGATTTCATAACCGCCGGACGGAGCTGCTGCGGCTGCATTTGCAGCTTCTTCAGCTTCCTTCTTTTCCTCTGCCTTTTCTATAATGGAAAGAAAATCCTCCGGACTCTTTGCAGCGCGAAGATCCGCCACAAATTTCTCATCCATGAGCAGAGCCGACAGGCGCGAAAGCACCTGCAGATGAACATTATCCTTTGTATTCGGCGCAGCTATAAGGAATACGAGATTTACAGGTTCTCCGTCAAGCGCATCATAGTCTACCCCCTCCGGCAGAACCATAGCGGCAAGTCCCGGTCCCTTTACCGTGTCGGACTTACAGTGCGGAATGGCAATTCCGTCACCTACACCCGTTGTAGATTCTTCCTCACGCGCAAACACGCCCTTCTTGTAAACCTCTTTATCAGTGAGGTTTCCGCGTTTTTCCATGAGTTCGACCATTTTCTCAATAGCCTCTGTCTTGTTTGCCGCCTTCCCATGAAGTTCGATAGATGACGGCGATAGTAAATCTTTTACTCTCATTTTAATTGTCCTCCCAGGCACTTATTTGATATACATTTCTCTGTTGAACTGCTTCAACAGCTCCCCTACTTCTTCCTTTGTTGCGAGGTTGTCTGAAAATGCCGAAGCACTTCCTGTACAAACCCCCATGTAAAAAGCTTCTTCATAGCTTCCGCCATGCAGATATCCTGCAAGAAAGCCTGCAACCATCGAATCTCCGGCTCCTACCGAATTCTTTACCTTTCCCTTCGGCGGATCGCTCTCAAAGATTTCTCCGTTCTCCGTTACGAGAACGGCGCCCTCGCCGGCCATCGAAATCAGTACGTTTCTCGCACCCATCTCCTGTATCTTCTTTGCATAAGATATTACTTCATCCTTTTTGTTCAGAGTGACATTAAAAATCTCTCCAAGCTCGTGATTATTCGGCTTAATAAGGAAAGGATGATATTTAAGCACGTTTACAAGCAGGTCTCTCGTTGCATCAACCACGATCCTCAACTTCTTATCTTTGAGATAATCCATGATATCGCTGTACATGGACTCAGGCATGACCGAAGGAATGCTCCCCGCAAGCACCAGGATATCGCCTTCTTCAAGTCCGTCAAGCTGCTGATAGAGCTTGTCGATCTCAGCTTTTCCTATTGCCGGACCCATTCCGTTTATCTCCGATTCCTCATTACTTCTGAGTTTTACATTTATACGTGAAATCCCGCTTGCAACCTCTATAAAATTTGATTTAACATTGCGTACAGCCAGAAGCCTTTCTATCTCCCGTCCGGTGAAGCCTGCCATAAAGCCGAGTGCCATATTTTCATAGCCGAGATTCTGAAGAACCATTGAAACATTTATGCCCTTCCCTCCCGGAAACATCAGCTCGGTATTCGTGCGGTTCGTCATTCCAAGCTTAAAATCCTCCACCGAAACAATATAGTCCAGTGACGGATTAAAAGTAACAGTATAGATCAAATTCATACCTCCATAACATTTTTCTTGTCTTTATATTTTTTTGTTGTATAATCTGTGATTACCGTTGCGCTTTCAAATGCTCCGAAAGTAATTGAAGCCACATTGTCGAATTTACTCTTGTCACAGAGCACATAAGAGTTTCTGCACTGACGCATTGCAGTACGCTTAACCATCGCCTCTTTCATTTCCGGCGTTGTAAAGCCCTTTTCAATGCTTACACCATTCGTACCAAAAAAACCCTTTGTAAAATTGTACTTAAGGAGTGACTCTATCGCTTCCTCTCCGACAATCGCCTCTGTAAGATTCTTAAACTCGCCGCCAAGAATCGATACCCGGAATCCCTTTACCGAGAGCTGCATTGCATGGGGCAGTGAATTTGTAACATAAATGCTGTTGTGACTCGTCAGATAAGGCAGCATCCGCGCCGTAGTCGTTCCCGCGTCGATATAAACGAAGTCATTATCGTTGATAAGGGATGCGGCATAAGCACCTACTTTCTGCTTCGCATCAACATTCAGCTGCATTCTGTTACTGACACTGTCGTC
>CAJOPI010000193.1 GCA_905236275.1 uncultured Lachnospiraceae bacterium
CTACCATAAATTCGAATAACAAATGAGAAAAAAGGAAGCGATACTCCTGTGTGGGATCCTGCTGTGGGATGAAGTGAGGATGAGAAGATTCGCATAAATGTTTCTCGTATGTTATTGGAATTTATGGTAGAATCGTTAGTATGAAAAAAGGAACTCTTACGCAAAATGGCGTCCATTTAAAAGAACATGAATATAAAACAGTAAAATACTTACTTGAAAAGGGTTTTGATATAGAACTTATACCTACATCGGGTATTAAAAACCTCCGCGTGCCTGACATTATGATGCAAGGCGTTGCATGGGAAATGAAATCCCCTGAAGGAAAAGGAAAGAACACAATTCGAAATACGATACAGAACGGCGAACATCAGTCAAATAGTTTAATAGTAGATCTTCGTAGAATTAAACTTGATGAGTCGGTGGCGATAAAAGAGCTGGAGATGCACTTTAAATTATCCAAGCGCGTCAGGAGACTAAAAATCATCACAAAAGATGAAAAATTACTTGACTATTCTAAGTGAATCGATGTACTATAATCTTACAAAGAGAGCAGGTCTGCATTGAATATATGCGGCACACTGCTCTCACTTTTTTCTTTGACACTTCGTTGATACTCAATTGACACTGAATTGAAACTCGATTGCGACTCCGTTGGTACTGACTTATGTAGTCCATTCAGATGTAAGCGTCAAAACATGCGCCCCGGTTTAAAATGAAAGCCACAACCTATTGCTGCGGCTTCCGACATTCATCCGGCAAATCGGGCGACCATGGCATTAAATAGTCAAGTTTGGTACTATCTATATTTCCGTCTTTATCACAGAGCTTAGGAAGCTCAGTGAGTATATATTCAAAGTAATGATACGGACGAAGGCCATTAAGCTTTGCCGTTTCCGATATACTGTAAACGCGGGCGCTTGCCTCGGCTCCTCTGATCGAATCGAAGAACAGCCAGTTCTTCTTTCCGACGCAAAATGTTCTGAGGGCCCGTTCACAAGCTGAATTGTCAATGGGAACGTTTCCGTTTTCAAGAAATACACGAAGGTATTTCTCCTGGTTTAAGCTGTAGTTAAGACCCTCTGCAGTTTTTCCTTTGGGAAGCATTGATGCAAGCTGTTCCCTGACCCACTCAAAGTATTCGTTAACAAGAGGTTTGATGGTAGCCTGGCGCTCCTTTAAACGCTCCTCAGCCGAAAGATCTTTGAGGGTTCCTTCAAGCTTGTATATGGTTCCTATATGGGCAAGTGCCTGATAGGCAATGGAACGTTTTACAACTTCCGGACTTTTATCTACTGCTATTTTTATGGCATCAGAAAAGTCTCGCCGCGCATGAGCCCAGCAATTCGCATTCCGGATACCTTCGAGCTTCTTGTCGACCAGATGATACTGCGATAATCCATCCGTCACAAGGACTCCGGAGAAATCTTTGTAGTATTCAAGGGGTATGTGGTGGTCCCGGCCTTTCTGATACTCATACAGGACTATCTTTTTGTCCCTGTAGAGTTCACCTGAACGGTGTACCCACATGTAGCTCTTGCTACCGGGATTCCTGCCATCATTTATTACCTGGCAGGGTGTTTCATCAGACTGGGTAACATCATACAGCAGGAGGTGATACCGCATCCTTTCGCAGAAGGATTTGAAGTACTTGTTGGAGATATTTATCGTCCAATCTGCCATGTTCTGTTTGGTTATGTTCACACCGTTACGCTTGAATTCCTGCTCCATGCGTTCATATGGTAACGAGTTCACGAACTTTCCGTTAAATACGGCAGATACAAGGGACGGTGTGGCAATGCTGTTCCGCAGAAGATCCTTGGGACGATCGCCTCGGATGAATTCATCCTGATGGTCACCGCCGGTGCCCACGTAAACCTTTACTGTATGTACTTCAACCTTCCATGATGCCGGCATATATTTAAGACGCTTATATACTTCATCGGGCCTGCCTTTCCAGTTGCCCTCTCCATAGAATGCGTCTAACTGCTCTTTGGTAACATCATGCAGATGAGGCTCTGTTTCAAAACCTTCAAGGTCTTTGTCCCTTTTGCCTTTCTGCTTGGGCTTACGTGGTTTTTGGATGATGACATCCTCGATATCAGGCTGTTCAGCGTTTTCGTCGTAAGTTTCTTCGGCTTCGTCAAACATCGACATCTGGCCTTCGAACTGTGAAAGCTTTTCCGTGTGGCGGCCAAAGCGATGCTGATCGGCAAGCCGGATCTGTTCGATAAGTTTTTCCATGTTTTCGTTGAGCTTATCGATCTGATCCTGAAAGGACAGTATGATTAAGTCCTTTGCATCAGAATCCATTTTTTTCAGTTCGTCCGGTGTATATTTTGTAGCCATCAGTTACTCACCTCATCTGACTACTATTATACACGGAATGCTGATAAATAGCGAATTCTCAAGGCTTTGCCATTCGTCAAACTGCCTATGGATCAGGCTCAAGCAGATAAGATATATAGGGCGGAAATATAGAGTTTTCAAGGTTCAGATTTTTGTTATACAGCCGTGACATCGGGCTGTATGGGGCTTACACCGGCATCTGTATCGGCCTGCCGGTATAGGCTTATTATAGAAAAACAGCAGAAAATAATTTCTCTGTTTTGCACAATGAAAATTTAAAACAGGCGGCTCGGAGTAACTTCCCGTATCCTTGGCTTTACAGGATTTAAGCCTTTCATAAGATCCGAGTACTGCCCTTTTGAAAGAACTACTGCTTCACTCGGACTGCGCGGCCATGAAAAAGATCCTCCTTCCAGCCTCTTATACAGGAGCAGGAAGCCATCGCCTTCCCACAAGAGAGCCTTGATCCTGTCACTCCTTTTTCCGCAGAAGAGGAACAGCAGATTCTTCTCGAAGGGATTAAGGTTATACTGAAGCTTAACTATTGCAGCAAGACCATCTATTCCTTTTCTGAGGTCGGTAGTACCGCAGACGATGATTATCTTTGTTATCCCGTGAGCTTCAGCAAGCATGGTTCAATCCCTCCAGTATACTCCTAAGGAGAGCTTCGGAAGCAGTATTGGACAAGGCGATCACGCAATCATTTATCCTTATAACTGCATCTGCCCTGAAGCCGGAGTCGAAAGGACCGTTGTCAAAAGCTTCTCTCTGAAGCGGTATCTCTGCAAAAGAATGTCTGTCTTCAGATGATACCGGATCAATATGCTCATAAGCTTCTTGACGGAATTTTCTGAGCCAATAGTAATAAGATTTATAAGCAATGCCATTTGCCTTGAGCCACTCTCTTACGGTAGAGTTGTCAGTCCGGCTCTGACATGCATTTACGATGTTTAACCACTGGTTCCTACGGACGTTATGCGTGATTTGATCCATAATGAATTAGCCTCCTCTAAAAAATCACCGTAACTTTTTGCATTTTTTAGAGTATCTCATAGAATGGCTAATCATCCAAGGCGCATGGTCTGACGCTTACGTCTGTTCAGGAGCAGCGATTCTTTGGTGGCGAAGATGGTGTCACAAAGAACTATCTCAAAGACTTGAAAAAATATGAACTTGAATA
>CAJOPI010000194.1 GCA_905236275.1 uncultured Lachnospiraceae bacterium
CTTCGAACGGCTACCAGTCCGCGATGATGGCACCGACAGAAGTTCTGGCAGCCCAGCATTCGCAAAAGATAGGAAAAATTCTTGAAGATTATGCGATTGATGCAGAATTGGTACTTTTAAGCGGTTCATTAACTGCGAAGCAGAAGCGGGAGGCAAAAGAAAAAATTGCTGACGGAACTGCGAAAATTGTCGTGGGTACTCAGGCATTGATACAGGAAGGGGTAGAATTTAAGAATCTTGCGCTTGTTGTTACTGACGAGCAGCATCGCTTCGGAGTAAAGCAGAGGCAGACTTTGTCAGATAAGGCAGGAACCCCGCACGTACTTGTCATGTCGGCAACACCTATCCCCAGAACCCTTGCGATAATTCTTTACGGCGACCTTGATATTTCGGTCATGGACGAGCTGCCAAACATGAGAAAGCCCATAAAGAACTGTGTGGTAGGAATCGGCTACAGGAAGAAAGCTTATGAGTTCATTGAAAAGGAGGTAAGGAACGGTCATCAGGCTTATGTTATATGTCCGCAGGTCGAGCCGTCGGAGCTTACTGATTCGGAAAATGTCACTGAATATACGGATATGTTAAAAAGCGTTTACGGCGGAAAAGTCAGGGTGGCGATGCTTCATGGCAAAATGAATCCGAAAGAAAAGAATGAGATAATGGAAAAATTCGCGGCTCATGAGACGGATGTGCTTGTTTCGACTACCGTTATAGAGGTTGGCGTTGATGTGCCGAATTCTACGGTAATGATGATAGAAAATGCTGAAAAATTCGGACTTGCCCAGCTCCATCAGATAAGAGGCAGGGTAGGAAGAGGCTCAGCCCAGGGCTACTGTATTTTCGTGAATGCTTCCAAAAAGCCTGATGATAATAAGCGTCTTGAAATACTGAACAATTCAAACGACGGATTTAAGATTGCATCTGAAGACTTAAAGCTCAGGGGACCCGGTGACTTTTTCGGAATAAGACAGTCGGGAGAGATGAATTTCAGGATTGCGGATATATACGAGGATGCGGAGATTCTTAAAACAGCTTCCGAATATGCGAAAGAAATAGATGAGGAAACACTAAAAAAGCTTGACAGCTTTACTCTTGCGGCAAAAGACAGGGGAAATGTCACTCTTTGAATTTTACAAAAATATGAATAAATCATGAAAAATGTTAAATATGACTTGAAATAATCAATTATTTGAATTATAATTGCATTTGTTTTTATTCTTATGCAAATAAAGCAGATAGGAGTGAATATCATGAAAAATTCATTAAAGAAAATCGCAGTTGGTGTACTTAGTATGGCTATGGTTATGGGACTCAGTGTTCCGGCAATGGCTGATGATGCACAGGTATACGTAAGCTTTCTTGTGAACGGAGGAAATTCCGGTTTTTATATCACAAAGGGCTCAGACGTGACAAACGCACCTGATGCAAATCCTATTGCCGGCTACACATTTGTAGGCTATGACAAGTCATTAAAGAACGTTCAGGTAAATACACAGTATACAGCAGTATACCTTCCTGAAATCCTTGGAACAGAATATATCGAGAACTACAAGAAGACTCTTGCAGCTCCGGCTGTTTCAGCTACCAGTGTAAACGGAACAGCAGCAACAGCTGTAGCAACAGGAGCAACTACAGACCTTCAGGCTCAGCTTCTTGCAATCCTTGCAGCTCAGCAGGCAGCGGCAGCTCAGACAACAACTGAGCAGACAGCAGCAGATAATGCAGCAGCAACAATCCTTCCTGTATATCAGATTCCTGATACATCAAATGTAACAACACCTGTAGTAGTTGATGCAGATGCAGCAATCGCAGCAGCATGGGATGCAAGCAACATCTCAAACATCAGCGGCAAGTGGGCAACACTTGATGAAGGCACAAAGGCAGCAGCACGTAACCACTATGAAGGTCATGGTACAGACGGCTGGAACTAATTAGTACAAATTCATCAGAATATTTTCAAAACCTTCGGTAATATTTTTTACCGGAGGTTTTGTTGTATAACCGGGAGGGAAAATGAAGGAACTTTTTAAGCATACCGAACCTTCTGAAATAGAAGCGGAGAGCTTTAGGATAATCGAAGAGGAGCTGTCGGGAAAAGGCATTGGTATAGCTGAGGGATACGCGCCGATAATTAAGCGGGTGATACATACGACGGCTGATTTTGAATATACCGATACACTTACATTTTCAGATAATTGTCTTTGCGAATTTAAGACGGCGCTTGAAAGAAAAGCCCTTATAGTAACAGACACAAACATGGCACTTTCGGGTATAAACAAAAAGGCTTTGGAACTGCTTGGCATTGGGGCAGTATGCTTCATGGCGGACAAAGATATAGCCGAAGAAGCGAAAAGGCAGGGAGTAACAAGGGCGAGCCTGAGTATCAAAAAAGCATGTGCTATGGAAAGACCTGTGATATTCGTAGTGGGAAATGCCCCTACTGCGCTTATCGAACTAAAGAAAGAGGCAGATAAAGGCTACAGACCGGCATTTCTGATAGCGGTTCCGGTTGGATTTGTAAACGTCGTCGAGGCAAAAGAGCTTATCCTCGAAAGTGAAATTCCCCATATCGTAAATCGCGGCCGAAAAGGTGGAAGCAATGTAGCTGCAGCAATAACCAACGCACTCCTGTATATGAATGGTGGTCGTAAAAATAATTAGCACTCACCTATTGACAGTGCTAACAATGACGATTATAATTCAAGTTAAAGGAGGCATATACTATGGATATTACGAAATTTACGCAAAATTCAATGGCAGCGGTAAACGGCTGCGAAAAGATAGCTTTAGAATATGGAAATCAGGAAATCAAAGAAATACATCTGTTATATTCACTTATTACGATAGATAATTCTCTCATAGCGAAAATGGTTGAAAAGATGGGAGTTGACATGAATGGCTTTAAGGCAAGGGTGGAAGAAGGATTAGCCAAATGCATCAAAGTCAGCGGCGGAAATCTTCACCTTGACAGGGAGCTAAATCAGGTTCTCATAACTGCTGAGGATGAAGCAAAGGCAATGGGTGACGAATATGTTTCCGTAGAACACCTTATGCTCTCGCTTCTAAAGCATCCCGATAAAGAGGTAAAGGCGGTATTTCAGGCTTTTGGGATAACGAAAGACCGTTTCCTTGAAGTGCTTGCGACCATTCGCGGAAACCAGAGGGTAACGTCGGATAATCCTGAAGCCACCTATGATACCCTTACGAAATACGGAACAAACCTTGTAGCAAGGGCGAGAGAACAGAAGCTTGACCCCGTCATAGGCAGGGACGAGGAAATCCGGAATGTCATAAGGATACTTTCGAGAAAAACCAAAAACAATCCTGTGCTCATAGGTGAGCCCGGAGTAGGAAAAACCGCGGCTGTTGAAGGGCTGGCACAAAGGATAGTGGGACAGGACGTTCCCGAAGGTCTGAAGGACAAGGAAATCTTCTCACTTGACATGGGAGCACTTGTTGCAGGCGCAAAGTACAGAGGCGAATTCGAGGAAAGACTCAAGGCTGTGCTTGAAGAAGTGAAGAAGTCCGACGGAAGGATAATTCTTTTCATTGATGAACTTCACACGATAGTCGGAGCAGGAAATTCCGAAGGCTCAATGGACGCAGGAAATATGCTGAAGCCGATGCTTGCAAGGGGCGAGCTCCACTGCATCGGTGCAACAACCCTTGACGAATACAGGAAATACATCGAGAAAGACCCGGCACTTGAAAGACGTTTCCAGACTGTAATGGTGGACGAACCTTCGGTAGAGGATACTGTCTCGATACTCAGAGGCTTAAAAGAACGCTATGAGGTTTTCCATGGTGTAAAGATAACGGACTCTGCGCTGGTTTCGGCGGCAACGCTTTCGCACAGATATATTTCGGACAGATTTCTTCCGGATAAGGCAATCGACCTTGTAGACGAGGCCTGCGCTTCGATAAAGACAGAGCTTGACTCCATGCCGACAGAGCTTGATGAGCTGAACAGGCGCATAATGCAGATGCAGATAGAAGAAAATGCTCTGAAGAAGGAAACTGATTCGAAGAGCATGGAGAGACTTGAAGCACTTCAAAAGGATTTATCCGAGGTCAAGGAAAAATTCGCGCTTGCAAAAGCACAGTGGGACAGCGAAAAGGCAACTGTCGGAAAGCTTTCGGCAATAAGGGAGCAGATAGAAGAGGTTACAAATCAGATAGAAATCGCAAAGAGAAACGGAGACCTGAACCTTGCCTCAGAGCTGCAATACGGGAAGCTGCCGCAGCTTAAAAATGAGCTTGCCGTTGAAGAGGCAAATGATAAGCATAAAGATCTTTCGATGGTACATGAAGCAGTCACAGAGGACGAAATCGCGCGTATAGTTTCACGTTGGACGGGTATACCGGTTTCGAAGCTTACAGAGGGTGAAAAGAGCAAAACCCTTCATCTTGAC
>CAJOPI010000195.1 GCA_905236275.1 uncultured Lachnospiraceae bacterium
AAAAGCTTCCAATGAAGTTGCTGAAGAGAGCAATTCGGATTATACGGAGATAAGGATTTCCCGGACAAATGAAGAAGAGTGAATACGAAGCAGCAGTTGAAAGGTATGAGAAGCCTTATCAGAGCTGGATAAAGGAAAATGAAAAAGAGGAATATTATTGCGAAGACATGGAAAAGGCGAGGGAGAAGGTTCTCGAAAAATACTATGTCTTTGCGAGTGAAGGCGCTTCTATTGAGAAGCGTCTTTACGATTATGTTCTGAATTTGCCTGATAGTGATTTTATTTATACCGATGAGGATATATATGATTCCGGGGCTCTTTCTTCCAAGGGTAAAATTTCGGCGGAAGACAGGTCTGACCCTTATTTCAAAGGAGAATGGGCACCGGAGACTATCAGGTCCTTCTATTATCCGGGTTCGCTGACCCTTGTGAAGAAGGAAATTGCGGATAGGATTGAAAAAGAGTATTCTTATGAAAGAGCTTCTAACGATTTTCTGAGGGAATGCGCTCTTGCTTCGAAAAGCCATCTTCACATAAATGAGGTATTGGTGCATGTTGACAGGCTAAATTCGCTTGATTATGCCAATGTTTCCGAACCTTCAGATGCAGAGTTTGGGGTGACGGCGGTAATTCTTTCGAAAGATCATCCCGAAATGCTTGAACAGTGTGTGTCAGGGCTTAATAAGACTGCAAGGACTGAGAATGTTGCATTAAGGACGATAGTGGTCGATAACGGCAGCAGCGAAGAGCACACAAGACATTATGAGGCACTTTCGAAGCTTCATGAATTCGAATATTATAAAAAAGAGATGCCTTTCGAATATTCGACGCTCTGTAACTATGGTGCTTCACTTGAAAAGGATAACAGGCTTTTACTATTTCTGAATGATGATATAGAAATTCCGGAGGAAACGGTATTTTTGCGGGAGATGGCTGAAATGGCCTCGAAAGCCGAGGTTGGAGCAGTCGGCTGCAAGCTTTTATATCCTGGGGACAACAAAATACAGCACAATGGAATTACTTTTCTGAAGAGCGGACCATCTCACAGGCTCTGTACTTATCCTGATGACAGGGAGTATTTAAGAGGTGTGAACAGACGCAGGAGAAACGTCCTTGCGGTGACTGGTGCAGCACTAATGTGCGAGGCAAAAAAGTTTCGCGAGATAAAAGGATTTGACGAAAGGTTAAAAATTGCATACACTGATGTGGATTTGTGTTTCGCATTTCTGCGTGCGGGTTACAGAAATGTCTGCCTGAGTGATTTTTATCTTATTCATCATGAAAGCCTTTCAAGGAAAGATGATACGGCGGACAGGACCGCTTATCGGAGACTGAAAAATGAGAGAGTCGTTTTTGAAAAAAAATATTCTGAAATAATAGAAAAAGGCGATATTTACGAGAGCGGCAAATGGTCTAAAACCTCGCTTGAATACATACCGGAGCTTCTGATGGAAGAGGAGAGGCTCGGAGCTGCAAAAGAGATAGAAAGAGTTGATAAGAGACGCTTTTCTCTGAAAAGAGCCGGGAAGAAATTTCATTATTCTCTGGATTCTGTGGAATTTAAGCTGAACGATGCTTTTGGAAATGAAAATTTTTATGAGATAAAAGGCTGGGCTTTCATGGGCGGAAGTCCGGGCTATGAATATGATGTAAGGATCGTACTCGAGGCTGACGGAGAGCGTTATATTACCGGAGCGGCAAGAAGTTACCGCAAGGATATAGAACTTGTTTTTGCAGATGAAAAGGACTGCAGACTTTCGGGATTTGATGCAAAGATAGATGCCGCTCTTTTTAAGAATGCGGATGCGAAGATTTATATTGCTCTTGTTAAACCGAAATTTTTTGGGAAAAACAGCTTTAAGGGCGAACTGGCTGACAGCGGGAGGCATATTTTGTTTTCGGCTGAAAATCAGCAGATATGAGCAGGGAGCACGAAGTGCGGAACAATCCCTGACATCACTTTTGACCTTAACATCTTTTATATAGGAGTTTTATAGAAAATGTCAGACATGGATAAATATTACAAGAGTCTATACGAAGAGGAAAAGAAGAAAAACGAAAAGCTGACCAGGGAGCTTGTTACAGCAGAGACGGAAAATGCGGAGATGAAGCGAAAAATCGATCTGCTTAAAGATTCACTCATTTATAAATCGATCATGCCCTTCCGTCTTGCCTGGTCCCATACCAAAAATGCATTTATAAGGATAAAACGTTACGGTAACGTAAAGGGTGTGGTTGATAAGCTTAAGTCAAAACGTATTGAGATGATGGCTTATAAGCATCATGGCAGTGAGAGTTTCCCTTCCGAGGCTGAAATAGCAAGGCAGAGAGCACATAAATTCACCACAAGGCATAAGTTCAGCATCCTTGTTCCGCTTTATAATACTCCTGAAAAATTTCTGCGTGAAATGATTGAGAGTGTTACCGCGCAGACATACACAAACTGGGAGCTCTGTCTGGCTGACGGTTCCGACGACAAGCATCCGGAGGTTGGAAGAATCGTTGATGAATATGTCAAGGCTGATGCATCCGGCAGGATTAAATATAAAAAGATAGAAAAGAATCTCGGGATTTCGGGCAATACCAATGAGTGTTTCAGCCTTGCAACCGGCGATTATATCGGATTGTTCGACCATGACGATCTTCTTCATCCAAGCGTGCTTTATGAGTATATGTGTGAGATAGAGAAAACGGGTGCGGATTTTCTTTACTGTGATGAGGCAACCTTTGAAGGCGAGAGCATCAATAATATGGTCACTCTTCATTTTAAGCCGGATTACTCTATTGACAATTTAAGGGCGAATAACTATATCTGCCATTTTTCGGTATTTAAGAAGGAATTATCTGACAAGGTCGGACATTTCCGCTCGGAATTTGATGGAAGTCAGGATCATGACATGATACTCCGTCTTACGGATGAGGCGAAATGCATCAGACATGTTCCGCACATTCTCTATTACTGGAGAAGCCATGCTGCTTCAACCGCTGCCGATATCAATTCGAAGACTTACGCCATCGAGGCGGCAAAGGGCGCTGTTGCGGCACATTTGAGGGCTAAAGGCTATGAAGGCTTCGAAATCGAGAGCACAAGGGCTTTCCCGACGATTTTCAGGATAAGATATGCTATAAAAGGCGAGCCTAAGATTTCGATAGTTATTCCGAGCCATGACCACGAGGAGGATCTCAGAAGGTGTATCGATTCCATTCTTGATAAGAGTTCCTATGAAAATTATGAGATCATAATAGTTGAGAACAGAAGCAGTGACGAGGCTTTGAAGAACTATTACAGGTCGCTTGAAGAATGTCCAAAGGTAAAAATCGTCGAGTATGACATAGAATTCAATTTCTCAAAGCTTGTTAATTTTGGTGTAAGTCAGGCGCTCGGAGATTATATAGTACTCTTAAATAACGATACTGCCGTAATTAGCAGGGACTGGATGGAAAACCTGCTTATGTTTGCGGCACGTGAGGACGTAGGTGCAGTGGGCTGTAAGCTCTATTATAAGGACTGGGCTATCCAGCACGCCGGTATCGTTATAGGACTTGGGGCACACAGGACTGCAGGACATACCCATTACAGGCTTGCAAAGGACAATCTCGGATATATGGGACGTCTCTGCTATGCGCAGGATGTTTCGGCAGTTACGGGAGCCTGCATGATGGTCTCGAAACAGGCATGGGATGAAGTCGGCGGCTTTGATGAAGGTTTTGCTGTTGCCCTGAATGATGTTGATTTCTGTCTGAGACTCAGGGAAAAGGGATATCTGAATATCTTCACTCCTTTTGCGGAGCTTTTCCATTTTGAATCGAAATCAAGGGGAGACGACACTGATGGAAGCAGTGCGGCAAGGGCTGAGCGTTATGAGAAGGAGGCTCAGAAATTCAGGAGTAAATGGAAGGCAATGCTCGAAGCGGGCGATCCTTATTACAATCCGAATTTCTCGCTTGACCACAGCAATTATACCCTTAAGGCAAGTCCTGCACCAATGGTTCAATAAATGTTTGTTTATGCGTTTGTTTATGGTATAATACAATTTGAGCTTTTGATAGCAATTGTAACAATATACAGATCATATAAATACGAGGAGGTTATGCAATGGATGAGTTTATGAAAAAATATGAGTACTGGCTCAATGATCCTTATTTTGATGAGGAGACAAAGGCAGAGCTCAGGGCAATTGAAGGGAAAAAGGATGAGATAGAAGACAGATTCTACAAAGACCTGGAATTCGGTACGGGCGGTTTAAGAGGGGTAATAGGAGCCGGTTCAAACCGAATGAACATCTATACCGTAAGAAAGGCAACACAGGGTCTTGCCAACTATATCCTGAAGGCAGGTACACAGGCAAAGGGTGTTGCGATCGCTTATGACTGCAGAAGAATGTCACCTGAATTTGCCGATATAGCTGCTCTTTGTCTTGCTGCAAACGGTATCAAGGCTTATGTATTCGATTCACTCAGACCTACACCGGAGCTTTCATTCGCTTTAAGAGAGCTTAACTGTACTGCAGGTATAGTTGTTACAGCAAGCCACAACCCGCCTGAATATAACGGCTACAAGGTGTACTGGGATGACGGTGCACAGGTAACTTCACCCATAGATACGGATATTATCGGTGAAGTGGAGGCTGTAAGGGAATACAGCGACGCAAAGACCATGTCTCTTGAAGATGCAAAGGCAGCAGGACTTTACGAGGTTATCGGAAAGGAAATCGACGATAAGTATATCGAGGAGCTCAAAAAGCTTGTTATTCATCCTGAGGTTATAAAGGAAACAGCAGACTCACTTAAGATAGTTTACACTCCTTTCCATGGAACAGGACTTGTTCCCGTTACAAGGATATTAAAGGAGCTTGGTTTTACCAATGTATACGTGGTTCCTGAGCAGGAGCTTCCCGATCCTGATTTTACAACACTTGACTATCCTAATCCGGAAGATCCCAAGGCATTCACACTTGCACTTAAGCTTGCAAAGGAAAAGGATGCCGATATCGTTCTTGCAACCGATCCTGATGCAGACAGACTCGGAATTTATGCCAAGGATACGGCAACAGGCGAGTATATTCCTTTCACCGGAAATATGTCAGGTATCCTTATTGCAGAGTACCGCATAAGAGAGCTGGCAGCAATGGGCAAGCTTCCTTCAAACGGAGCCGTTATCAAGACTATTGTATCCTCGAACATGATCGATCCCATTGCTGAGGACTACAAACTTAAGCTTATCGAGGTTCTTACGGGATTTAAGTATATCGGAGAGCAGATAAAGTGGTTCGAGAGAGATAACTCTTATGAGTATGTATTTGGCTATGAGGAGTCTTACGGATGTCTTGTAGGAACTCATGCACGTGACAAGGATGCTCCGGATGCGGTTATGTGTCTTTGTGAGGCAGCAGCATGGTGCAAGAAGCAGGGAATTACTCTCTGGGATGCCATGATGAACATTTATAAGAAGTACGGTTTCTTCCGTGAGGGTATTCACACTGTTACGCTTAAGGGTGTTGATGGAGCAAAGGAAATCCAGAATATCATGGACAGGATCAGGTCCAACCCTCCCAAGGAGTTTGCAGGACTTAAGGTTCGTGAATTCAGGGATTACAAGGTTGATAAGCTTGTAAACTTTGAGAATGCTACGGAAGGCAAGACAGGACTTCCGACCTCGAATGTTCTTTATTTTGACCTTGAAAACAACTCATGGTGTTGTGTACGTCCTTCGGGAACAGAGCCCAAGATTAAGTTCTATATGGGTGTAAAGGGCACAAGCCTTGAAGACTCAGAGAAGAAGCTTGAGGAGCTTAAGGAAGAGGTTATCGCGAAGTTAGCTAACTGATCGGGAAAGAGAAAAGTATGAATAATGCCATCGGAAGAAGGCTCGTGTGTTTATTGCTGCTTCTGGCGGCATTGGTATCGGTGGTGTCGGGAGTTAAGAACGCCCACCGGTACAGTCAGGATTTCCAATGGGATGCGGCTAAGGCTCTGAGTCTGGGGTATGATCCTTATGATCTGAGCCTTGGCTTGAAAAAAGCAGAAGACATTAGAGAACTTGATGAATTTTTTGAATATTTTGAGTCTATAGACGCAAAACAGAAAATGGAGGCCAATCAGTTTCCGAGCCTCCTCATTTTATTGTTTTTATACACTTTGCTGCCTTATAGAATTGCTGTGCATGCTTGGCTTGCCTCAAATCTTCTGTTTACGGCGGCAATAATCTGTTTGCTTAGAAAGACCTATATGAAAGAGCTGAGCGGGGAACTGTTCCCTGCCCTGTCGATTCTGATGATAGCGGGGACACCCTGGAGAAATCAGATAGGAGTCGGGCAGCATACACTTTTTGCTTTTGCTTTTTTCCTGTTAGCTGTATATTTATCCGACAAGGGAAATGATGCTGCATCAGGTCTGGCACTTGCTGTTTCATATTTCAAATATACACTTACGGCTCCGTTGGCTTTGATATTCCTTTACAGACGTAAATGGAAAAGCTTTGGGATATCGGTGGGAATACATATAGTTCTCAATATTATGGCGGCAGTTTTTCTGAAAGAATCCTTTATCGATATGATAGTTAAGCCGCTGAAGGTCTCATCTGCACTGGCAGGAGAAGGAAGCATTGACATAAGTGCATTGCTTTCGGGCTCTAAAACAGCTCTGATATTGACCTTTGTGCTTATGTGCTTTCTTATCATAGCAGCATTGAAGCCGGGAAATACGGATGAAAGGGTGCTTTTTGGACTTCTCCTGCTTACAGGACTTATAATTACTTACCACAGGACTTATGATTTTTTTGTTCTGACCGCGGTTTATGCAGGTGTGAAGGTTCTTGCGGAAAAATCCGGAGAAAGGACGGGAAGGATTTTTGAGGTCTTCTACATATTTATTCTTCTTTACTTTTTCTTCGCACTTCGGGTATTCAGTGAGTCGCCTGCGTCGCTTATCTTTGGAGCGGTTGTTTATTATGCATTTACAGTATTTTATCTGATTTTAATGCTAAGGAAATGTTACAAAAAAACTTGAGCATTTACTTGTGAAAAGTTTCCATATGCTTCATCAGAAAGCCTCAGCGTAGCCCGCTGCGCTTACGTTTTCTTCTTTGTGTATGAAAATTTTCCCTGCGCAAATTGCTCAACTTATTTATGAACAGTTCCTAAGGAACAGGTCCTTAATGGGTATAATAAAGGGGAAACTGAAAAATGGATAAACTTTACATGGTGATTCCGGCATATAACGAAGAGGAATCAATCCGGAATGTAATAGATGAATGGTATCCGATGGTAGTTATGACGGGAGAAGAGAGCCGGCTTCTTATAATTGATGACGGGTCTAAGGACGGAACCCTTGAGGTTTTAAGAAAAGAGGCAGAAAAAAGAAGCCAGCTTATAGTAAAACACAAGGAAAATTCCGGTCATGGTCCGACGATACTCGCAGGTTACCGTTATGCTCTGAAAGAAGGTGCGGATTATATATTCCAGACCGATTCTGACGGTCAGACAAGACCTGAGGAATTTCCGGCATTCTGGCGATGCAGGCGGCATTATGATATGATAGTCGGCTATAGAAATCACAGACAGGACGGATGGTCAAGAATATTCGTGACAAAGGTGTTGAAGGCAGTGATATTTTTCTGCTTCCACTGCGTTGTTACCGACGCAAATACACCTTTCCGCCTGATGAAAGCGGAAACGCTGGAGAAGGAGATACATCTTGTACCGAAGAATTATTTCCTTACAAACGTGCTTATAACGGTAATTTATACAAAGCATAAAAGACTGCTCAAATTTGTGCCGATCACCTTCAGACCGAGACAGGGCGGCGTAAATTCGATAAATATGAAGAGGATTTTCAGAATAGGTAAAAATGCTCTTGGAGATTTTGTGAGACTCAACAGAAAGATTTAGGATTTTTAGTTATGGATAATGTTATGAATGAGAAATCAGTAAACGCAGTGGAAAAAAGGGAGGATATATTCGACAGGATGATGCACTTTCCGCTGCTGAATATTTTCGAACCTTTTTACAAAAAATATAAAGAAGGTCTTATGTACCTCTTTTTTGGAGGTCTTGCCTTTTTCTTAAATATTTTCCTTTTTGCCCTTTTTACAGACATCATGGGCATAAATGACCTTCTTGCGAATGCGATTTCGTGGGTTATATGCGTACTTTTCCAGTACGTGACCAACAAGACATGGGTATTTGATGGTCATGTAGAGGGTACAGCCGCTCTTATTAAACAGATTTCTTCATTTTTTGGAGGAAGAATATTTACACTTGTTGTAGAAGAAATCATTATCTTAATCTTTATTACATGGCTCGGCTTCAACAGGCTTATTGTAAAGCTTGTTGCACAATTTGTAGTCATCGTTCTTAATTATGTTATAAGTAAGCTCTTTGTCTTTAAGAAACAAGAGGAAAGATAAGTGAAAAAGACAGGAGGAAAATTTATTTTTGTTTTGCTGCTTGTGTTTTTTGTGGCAGCAGCACTTGCAGGAATGACTTATTCCGTTTTCAAAAGCTATCTTGCAAAAAAAGGCAGCAGTATAATGATGGGACATTCTGAGCATGCGTCTGTGTCTGACGAAAGGGCGGTTCCACTCCTTGATGAATCGGATATAGATGATGACATTAAGGAACAGCTTGAGAAGGCGACCGAGGACAGCTCTATTGGCGGGAATAAGGAATCTGTTTCTGTAGATCTGATAGTATTTGCAGGGCAGAGTAATATGAGCGGATGGGGCGGAGATCCTTCCCAGGTCGTTCAGGTCATTGACGGGGCAGGAGTTGAGTTCCGCTCTGTGTCTGACCCGACAAAGCTTTATACGATAACGGAGCCTTTTGGATTTTATGAAAATACTGAAACGATGAATGACCTCTTTCTGAAGAGGGGGAGTCTTGTCAGTGCCTTTGTTAATGCTTATTATGAGGAAACAAAGGTGCCTGTGGTTGCCGTTTCTGCCTCGAAGGGTGGAACCCCTTCGACATATTGGGCTACGGAGGTCGTTGGAGAGGATGTCGTTACGAGGTTTCTCAATGCCAAAGAATGGCTGAAGGCAAATGGTTATACTGTAAGAAATCAGTTTCTTGTTTTTCTTCAGGGCGAGAATGATGTGCTTGAAAATATTTCGACTGATCAGTACCTGACTGATCTGAATACTTTCTCGTCGAAGATGTTTTACAGAGGAATAGATAAATTCCTCATGATAAGAATAGGAAGAACCAGTGATGATCCTGATGCCTACAAACGGATTTTGGATGTACAGACTGAGCTTTGCCGTACAGATCCGAGATTTGTGCTCATTTCCACAATGCTTTCTGCTTTTGGCGAAGAATACATGACGGATACCTATCATTATAATCAGGATGCACTCAATGCAGTTGGTGCTGATGCGGGTCTCAATGCTGCAAAATATGCAGAGACAAGGATTGATCCTGAACTGGTTGACTATAGAAGCGGTGAAATTTATAAACCTGAGAATTAACGGTGTGATTATGAATTTTAGAACCCTTGGGAATATTTGCGCACGTACAAAATCATATATTGAGAGAAACGGCATCGTAGATACGCTTATAAGAAGCGGTGAAGGCATAAAGGACAGCTGCTCTGATTATTTCTATAACAGGGAGGTTCAGAGGAAGAAGTCAGCTGAAGAGCAGGGACAATTTCGAGAGGTAGAAGAGAATATAAAAATAAGTCTCCTGATACCTGCCTACAATACGGAACATAAGGCTTTCCTTCGACTTTTAAACTCGCTTGCGGCTCAGAGCTACAGGAATTTCGAGGCAATAATTGCGGATGCATCGGATAAGGGTTCGTTAAAAGGGCTTATTGATGAATTCAGGGCTGCCGATGAAAGAAATACCGAATTGGTCTATTTTAAGATAGACGAGAATAAGGGAATCTCAGCAAATACAAATGAAGCCTTAAAAGCTGCATCAGGGGACTTTGTTGCGGTGGTTGACCATGATGATTTCCTCGAAGCTGATGCGCTTCTGATGACGGCGGTTTCGCTTCAGGACGGTGCAGATATGGTTTATACAGACGAGGACAAGTATTCCCCTGACGAGGATAAATATTTCTGTCCTAACAGGAAACCTGATTTCAATAAGGATCTGCTCCTTTCTAATAATTATATATGCCATCTCTTTACGGTAAGAAGGGAACTTGCTGAAAGGGCGGGTGGATTCAGAAGCGAATTTGACGGAGCACAGGATTATGATTTTATCCTTCGCTGTACCGATATGACAAGTCCGGATAAAATAAGGCACATTCCTGAGATACTGTATCACTGGTGTGTTTCTGACAATTCGACGGCGGACAATCCTATGAGTAAGCTTTATGCTTATGAGAAGGGCAAGGAAGTCCTTGCGGACTACTTAAAGGATAAAAATATCCCGGCTGTGGTTACTGACACGAAGCACAGGGGTTATTACCGTATAAATTATGAAAGAAATAAGGTAGGTAAAGAGGCTTATTGTCTCATAGTTGACAGGAAGCTTATTCCTCTGGAGGAGGATTATGAGGATATTCTTGCGGCTTATTTCTTAAGAGATGATATAGGAGCTGTGGGAGCCCGTATTATAGGAGAGCTCGGAAATATCATATCTAATGGTTATACTGTTGATTCCTGCGGCAGAAGAGTTTCGCTTAATGCAAAAATGCATACGAAGCTTTCGGGCTATATGCACAGAGCATCCATGCAGCAGGATGTTGAGGCGGTGTCTCTTCACGCATGCCTTGTGAGACGTTCCCTAATGGAACATTATGAGAAGGATCCGATTAAAATGTTCAAAAAAATAAGGGCTCAGGGCTATCTTGTTGTTTTAGACCCGGAAGTTCAGTTTATGAAAGTGAAACAGTGATTTATGGCAGAGATAGTTGTCATCATACCGAATTACAAGGGGAAAAATGTCATAAGGGAATGTCTTGATTCTTTAAGGGAGCAGGATTTCAGGGATTTTGACATCATAGTTGCGGATAATAAATCTGATGATGGAAGTGCAGATATAGTTGAAAACGAGTATCCTGAAGTAAAGCTCATCAGGCTTTCCGACAATTTCGGCTTTTCGAGGGCTGTTAACGAGGGACTTAAGGCTTCGAAGCATCCTTATGTCATATTGCTGAATAACGATACGAGAGCAGAAAAGTCATTTGTCAGAAATCTTTATGATGCAGTAAACGAGGATAGTTCGATATTTTCTGTGTCTGCGAAGATGCTGCAGATGGACCGTCCTGACAGGATAGACGGAGCAGGTGATTATTACAGTGCTTTTGGCTGGGCTTACGCAAGAGGAAAAGGTAAAATCAAGGATAAGGATCGCTACAATAAGCCCTGCGATGTATTTTCCGCCTGTGCCGGAGCAGCGATATACAGAAGGAAAATACTAGATGAGATAGGCTGGTTTGACGAGTTTCATTTTGCCTATTTAGAGGACATTGATATCGGCTACAGGGGCAGAATCATGGGCTATAGGAACCGTTATGAGCCATCAGCGGTTGTCTGGCATAAAGGTTCGGGGGCAACAGGTTCAAGATATAATGAGTTTAAGGTCAGGATTTCGGCAAGAAACAATATGTATATCATCATGAAAAATATGCCAACAGTACAGATTATCCTGAATCTGCCGTTCCTGCTTATAGGATTCTCGGTAAAGGCGCTTTTCTTTATATTAAAGGGCTATGGCAGAGAGTATCTTTCAGGCATAAAGAGAGGATACCTCCTTTGCAGACAGGGAAGAAAATTCCCCTATTCTTCCTCCAATTTCAATAATTATGTTAAAATACAGCTTGAACTCTGGCTGAATTCTATAAGGAGATTCACGGAGGTAATCTTTTGATAAAGGATAATCAAAGGCTGTTCAACCGCTTACACGTTATACTTGATGCTCTGGTAATGATCGGAACCTATTTCCTTTCATACTGGATAAAGTTCGAATCGCCGATGGCGGACAGAAGCATTCCGCATTTTCCGGCATCGTATTACTTTTCCTTTCTGCCTTTTATAGCAGTCGGATATCTTCTAATGTACTACGAGTTCGGCCTTTATAATTCGAAGAGGGCATCAGGCAGAAAACGTGAATTTTTCAACTTAATAAGGGCGAACGTGATCGGTATGCTGACGCTTATGATCGTGCTGTATGCGACCAAGCAGTCACATTATGCACGTTCTATTGTAGGATATTTCTGCGTTATAAATATCGTTCTTTCAACTATTATCAGAAACATCCTGCGTTACATCCTGCGTTATTTCAGGCGCAAGGGCTATAATCGTCATTTTATACTGCTGATCGGCTACTCAAAAGCGGCGGAAAACTATATTGACAAGATAATTCAGAATCCCCAGTGGGGCTATATAGTCCGGGGAATACTTGATGACAGGACGGAACGGGGTACTGTCTACAGAGGGGTAAAGGTGCTGGGAACGATAGGCAACCTCGAATATATACTTCCGCAGAACAAGCTTGACGAGATAGCCATAACCCTTGCACTGGATGACTATGGCAAGCTTGAACGTATCGTTGCCCTGTGTGAAAAATCCGGTGTACATACGCAGTTTATTCCCGATTATAACAGGGTAATACCGTCAAGGCCTTATATGGAGGATATAGATGGTCTTCCGGTTATAAATATCAGGCATGTTCCGCTGGCCAATACGCTGAACATGCTTGTAAAACGCATTATGGATTTGATAGGTTCCATAGTGCTGATTATTGTATTTTCGCCTGTTATGCTTATTTCAGCCATTTTGATAAAGCTGACCTCGAAGGGACCGGTGATATTTGCGCAGGAGAGGGTAGGACTCAGAAACAGACCCTTCAAGATGTATAAGTTCCGTTCGATGGAGATGCAGAAGCCTTCCGCAGAGGCAAAGGGCTGGACGAAACCGAACGATCCGAGAGTTACAGGCATAGGCAAGGTTTTAAGACGTACAAGCATGGATGAGCTTCCACAGCTTTTTAATATACTAAAGGGTGATATGAGCATCGTCGGTCCCAGACCTGAGAGACCACAGTTTGTTGAAAAATTTAAGGAAGAGATACCGCGCTACATGATAAAGCATCAGGTCAGACCGGGACTTACAGGATGGGCGCAGGTAAACGGGCTCAGAGGTGATACCTCGATACGGAAAAGAGTTGAGTATGACCTTTTTTATATTGAGAACTGGACTATTTCCTTTGACATCAAGATTATGTTCCTTACGGTATTTAAGGGATTAATAAATAAGAATGCGTATTGACAAAGTGACGCTGACATTTAAAGCCCTGACAAAAAAACTTTTTTCCACGCAAATCGTCTTTTAAGTGTGGTCAAAAAGTGTTTTTTGCAGGGCTTTATTTGATTGTGTCACCATGTCGTCATTATTGACATTTATATCTAAAATGTTGTATATTTGATAACGATTATAAATTTTGGATTTATAGTTGAAATATATTTGATTGAGTAAAGGCAGAAGTTGCAATGGCCACAAGACACAGAAGAAGAAAAAAGAAAAAGAACATGAAGATGCTTATCGCAATCGAAGCTGCGGTAATCATTGTATTAATAATAGCTGCTGTAGTTGTTTTCAAGCTTGACCTTGCGGATACGGGAAATAAAAAGAGTGTTATTGAAGCTACGGTAAATGATGAGGTTCAGGAACAGATACAGGGCGGAGAAGATGAATGGAAGATGTCCGGTTATACAAATATAGCACTTTTCGGTGTTGACTCACGTGATGGAAACCTCGACAGGGGTGCGAGAACCGATACGATCATAATCGCGTCGCTTAACGAGTCAACAGGCGATATAAAGATGTGCTCTGTTTTCAGGGATACATATCTTAACATTGGAAATGATACCTATAACAAGGCAAATTCGGCTTATTCACATGGAGGACCGGATCAGGCGGTTCAAATGTTGAATACGAATCTGGATCTGAATATAGACCAGTATATCACCGTAGATTTCTCTGCTCTGATAGATGTTATTGATTCGCTTGGCGGTGTAGACATTGAAGTTACAGATGAGGAAATCAGTTTCTTAAATGACTACCAGATTGGAACTGCAGAGGCTTCGGGCATAGCAGAGAAAGATATTATAAACGTTACAAAGTCAGGTCTTCAGACCTTGAACGGTCTTCAGGCAACCTCTTACTGCCGTATA
>CAJOPI010000196.1 GCA_905236275.1 uncultured Lachnospiraceae bacterium
ATCTTGAAGTTACATTGATATTTGTGAAATTTCCACTGAGCACGATTTCCGGCTCCGAACCGTCAAGATTCATGCGCTTTAAGGCAAGCTCGGAAAGCTCGGTGGAATTTTTCTGATAATAGATTTTATCATCTGCAGCAACGTTGAAGCAGTCTATGCGGTCGTCGGTCAGGATTTCCTCGTCACCATTGGGGAAAGACCTTCGGCAAAGCTTGTAGTTTTCGGAAGGATTCATGTAATAAACATAGCCGGCGGATATTATGGGATTCCAGAAGCTTCCCTCTATGACTGATGCATCGGTATTTGTCGTGGTTGAGAAGGCATGGAGATTGTGGTCTTTTTTCTGACCGGCATAATATATCTGACCGTTGGAAATGTTAGCCGGAACTACCGGTTCTTCACTCAGAAGGTTTTTGCCTTTGTTCTGAATCACGATGCTGTAAAGACCTATGCCTGAATCAGCAGGGTCGCCGTTTTCTTTTGTGGCAAAATATTCATAATAGAGGGTGTTGTCTGCAAGGCAGATATAGTTAACGGGAGCTTTCTGCATACAGTAAGAGCCTGTGCCCTTAAGACTGCATCGGTAGATTCCCATGTTGCGTCCGAGGAAGGAAAGCGCATCAGTGTTGTTATCGCTCCGCTCGTAGTAATAGATGTATTTTCCGGCAACATTTATAAAGCAAACATCATGATTGACAAGCATTTTTGCATCCGATTCATCCGGATTCATGACGTAGAGCGCACCGTTGTCATTTCCGTTTGCAAAATAAACCTTTCCGTTAACCTCTGTGAAAAGTCCCTTATTTAAGATGTTTCCGGCTGTGTTGCCCAGTGTTCCTGCCGGATTTTCGGGTATTCGGGAAAAAACTACGACGAGAACCATTATCAGCACTATGACTGCGATAATGGATGCTAATGTGATGGTATTCTTTGACTTCATATTTTTTTATCCCCCTGCTGATTACATTATAAGCCTTGCAAAATCTGTTTTCAATTGTGTTTTGCAATTGTATGTATTAAAATGAGATAAGATTATTTTTGGAGGTCGGTATGGGACTTGAAGAATACAGAAATGAAATAGACAGGATTGATGCGGAGATTGTGCGCCTTTATGAAGAAAGAATGGAGGTCTCGGAAAAGGTTGCGCTTGACAAGATTCAGAGCGGCAAAAATGTTTACGACCCCGAGCGTGAAAAGGCAAAGCTGGAAGCAATCAGGAACATGACAAAAAATGAGTTCAACTCCTTTGGTGCCGTTGAACTTTTTTCGGAAATTATGGCGATGAGCAGAAAAAGGCAGTACGCGCTTCTTGAAGAAAAGGGCGCAAAGAGGAAACTGCCTTTTATTGCTATAGACGAGCTTGATAAAAAAGATGCAAGAGTTGTATTTCAGGGAATTAACGGTGCCTACTCCGAAGCGGCAATGATAGCTTTTTTCGGAGAAGAGGTCAATGCACATTCGGTAAAGAGCTTCAGGGATGCAATGAGGTCGATTGACGAAGGAACTGCTGATTATGCGGTACTTCCGATAGAAAATTCCTCGGCGGGGATAGTAAGTGCCAACTATGACCTTTTAACCGAATTTGAAAATTATATAGTCGGAGAACAGATAATAGCCATAGATAACTGTCTTTTGGGTCTTCCTGGAACAAAGCTTTCGGATATAAAGACTGTCTATTCGCATCCGCAGGCACTTATGCAGTGTGAAGACTTCCTTTCGGAACATGATTCATGGAAGGAGATAAGTTATGCAAATACTGCAATGGCAGCCAAGAAGATACGTGATGATAACGACAGGTCTCAGGCGGCAATAGCCGGAGCAAGGGCCGCAAAGGTTTACGGTCTTGAAGTGCTTATGGACAACATAAACAAGAGCGACGGCAATTCCACAAGATTTATAATAGTCACGAATCAAAAGGTCTTTGTAAGGAATGCGGAGAAGATAAGCATCTGTCTGGAAATACCCCACAAGAGCGGTTCGCTTTATAGCCTGCTTTCTCATATCATTTATAACGGGCTGAACATGACGAAGATAGAGAGCCGTCCCATCAAGGACAGACCCTGGGAATATCGTTTCTTTATTGATTTTTGCGGAAATCTCGCAGAACCGGCTGTAAGAAACGCACTTCGGGGAATAAGGGAGGAATCTGTCAATATGAGGATTTTGGGAAATTATTGAGAATCTGAGAGAAAAGGATCTTTTATGAGAACTGATGAGCTTATACTATACAGAGAATTTGACTATATCGGGCTTTTTGAGAAGATAACAGAGATCTATAATAAATGCACAAAGCGAAATCCCGAGAATGATCTGGAGAAAATGACGCGTGATGCGGCAGAGGCGGCGGGAGAGCTCACAGAACTTGCCGGAAGCTACGGCTTCGAGGGGAATCTCTGGCACTGTTTTCTGACGCTTTTTTTGGTAAGCTCCGAGAATGCCTTCAGCGTTGCAAGCGAAAAGAAGGACGGTATCGGCGGCAGCCTGAACGAAATCGCAAAACATGATTTTGGGATGTTCATGGAGGCCTTCAGCTGGGAGCTTGAAAGGATTGATAAATATCTTGCAATAAGGGCATTTGAATTTACAAGGGATTATAAGGGTTCCGGTACGGACGGAAGCCTTTTTAACAGGCGTATCCTTGAAAGGATATGTGAAACGGCCGTAAAACTCGAAGCTGCCTCTGACAGTGAAGAGTTCCTGAAGATAATGAGCGGTTTTTACAGGGATTACGGAGTTGGAAAATTCGGACTTCACAAGGCTTTCAGGATCGAAGAGGACGGGAATGGCAAGCCTCTGATAGTCCCGATAACAAGGGTTAAGCATGTTGACCTTGATGACCTTATCGGGATAGAGCTTCAGAAAAAGCAGCTTACGGACAATACGGAAGCATTTCTGGCAGGGCGTAGAGCCAATAACGTGCTTATGTTCGGAGATGCGGGTACAGGTAAATCCTCTTCGATAAAGGGTATCCTGAACAGGTATTTTCCGGATGGCTTAAGGATGATCGAGATTTACCGGCATCAGTTTAAGAGCATAAATGACATAATAGCTCAGATAAAGAACAGGAATTACAAATTCATCATTTATATGGATGACCTTTCCTTCGAGGATGAGGAAACGGAATACAAGTATCTGAAGGCGGTCATTGAGGGCGGACTTGAAAAGAAGCCCGATAATGTGCTCATTTATGCAAGCTCCAACAGGCGGCATCTTGTTCACGAAAACTTCTCCGACAAGATGAATATCAGTAAGGATGACGACCTTCATGCCAGCGATACGGTTCAGGAAAAACTGTCGCTTTCAGCAAGATTTGGTGTAAAGATTTATTTCGGCAGACCGGGTAAAAAGGAATTCGACGAAATAGTCAGGTCCATTGCGGAGAGAAACGGACTTAAGATGGATGAAAAGGAGCTTTTGGCAGAGGCTAACAAATGGGAGCTTAGAAACGGCGGGATGAGCGGAAGAGTCGCGGAACAGTTTATTGATTACTGCTTAGGAACTGTTCATAAATAAATTGAGCAATTTTCGCAAGAAAATGCTCAAGTTATTTTGTAACAGTTCCTTAGGTACTGCCGGTAAATAAATTTATGTGGGGCAAGGTTTATGGGGATTAAAACATTTGCGGCAATCGATGTGGGTTCTTATGAAGTGAGCATGAAAATCTTCGAGCTTTCGAAGAAGAACGGGGTTCATGAAATTGATTACATTAGGCACAGGATCGATCTGGGTACGGAGACCTACAATACAGGTCATATAAGCTATGAGCGCATGGACGAGCTTTGTGAGCTTCTTAATGGCTATACCCAGATAATGGAAACCTACAGGGTCGATGATTATAAGGCTTACGGAACCTCTGCGATAAGGGAAACCGTAAATACAAAGGTTGTGACAGACCAGATAAAGCTGAGGACGGGATTGAACGTGAGCGTTCTCAGTAATTCGGAGCAGCGTTTTCTGGACTATAAATCCATTGCCTTAAAGAGTAAGTATTTTTCGAATATCATAGACTGCGGAACGGCGATAATAGATATCGGAGGCGGAAGCACGCAGGTCTCTCTTTTTGCGGATTCCAAGCTTGTCTGTACGGTAAATCTTCCCCTTGGTATCCTTAAGCTGCGTTCGAAGCTGAATGTCCTGCAGCCGGGGCACCTTGAATACGAGGAGATTTTATCGGAGCTTATAGACAACGAGATTCATAATTTCAGGAAAATCTATCTTTCACAGATAAATATCAGGAATATCATAGTTGTTGATGATTATTTATCGCAGATTGCCCTGAATGTTGCCAAGGCAAAGGATACGGTCTATGTAACAGGCACCGAGTTTTTAGAACTGGTTGAAACGCTGAGAAAGATGCCGCAGGAGGAGGCTGCGAAGAAATTCGGCATACAGAGGGAAAATGCAGCCCTGCTTATGCCATCGGCTGTACTTGTGCGCAATTTCATAAGGGTTACGGCAGCGGAGAAGCTGTGGATACCGGGGGTTTCGCTTGCGGACGGCATAGCATATGATTATGCCGAAAGAAACAAGATAATCGTTTCAAATCATGATTTTACAAGGGATATCATTTCCTGTGCGAATAATATTTCCGCGAGATATAAGGGCAGTCAGAGCGTCGGAGAGGAGCTTGTGGCGGGAGCACTTGCGATTTTTGATGCGATGAAGAAGCTGCATGGGCTGAACAAGCGGGAGAGGCTTCTGCTTGAGCTTGCGGCGAGACTGCATGATGTGGGCTGCTATGTCTCGCTGTCGGCACCGGCGGAGAGCTCCTACAGCATAATCATGGGAACGGAGATTAGCGGTATATCCCATCTTGAAAGGCTTATCATAGCGACGGTTGTATATAATGCCTATCCAAAAGAGGTTAACTACGACGATTTCAATGAGACGGAGTTCAATGAAAAGGTATTCCTGACGGTTACCAAGCTGACGGCTATTTTGAGGGTGGCTTCGGGAATGGCAAGGAGCCCCAGAAAGAAATACAGGAGCGTCAAGGCGCAGCTCAGGGAAAAGGAGCTGGTGCTTACGGTCGAGAGTGATTCGAGTCTGACGCTCGAAAAGGGATTTTTCTTAGAACAGTCCCTCCTCTTTGAAGAAGTGTTCGGAATCCGTCCTG
The DNA here is from genome assembly GCA_905236275.1 of uncultured Lachnospiraceae bacterium. Taxonomy (GTDB): domain Bacteria; phylum Bacillota; class Clostridia; order Lachnospirales; family Lachnospiraceae; genus NK4A144. The sequence goes on from CAJOPI010000196.1 coordinate 5,117, forward strand.
TTCTCAGGGAAAAGAAGGGAGTGAGATTTTAGTGGCATCTGAAAAGAATAAAGAGAAAAATATAGATTTCCGCGACAGCAGATATTACATGAACCGCGAGCTTTCGTGGATGAAATTTAACGAAAGGGTACTCTGGGAGGCAAGAGATAAAAACCAGCTTCTTTTTGAGCGCATCAAGATGCTTTCCATAACCGCCTCGAATCTTGACGAGTTTTTCATGGTCAGGGTGGCATCTCTTAAAGATATGGTCAATGCTGACTACAAAAAGGTTGATATTGCGGGCATGACGGCAACGGAACAGCTCAGTGCCCTGAGCCGCGTTACACATGAGTTTGTGGAGTCGCAGTATTCTACCTATAACCGTTCGCTGATACCGCTTCTTAAGCAGAATGGAATAACTATCGTCACGCATCATGAGGAGCTTAGCGAAAATCAGAGAAAATTCTGCGACAGGTTCTTTGAAGAGGAGGTTTATCCTGTTCTTACTCCCATGGCGGTGGATTCCTCTAGACCTTTTCCGCTTGTCAGGAATAAGTCACTGAATATCGCAGCTCTTGTAAGCGCAAAGAAAACAGAGGACGGCAACAAGCCTGATACGGATTTTGCAATGGTTCAGGTGCCTAACGTTCTTTCGAGACTTGTGGAGATACCGGGAGACGACGGCAACAAGAACTTTATACTTCTCGAAGAGATCATCGAGAGAAATATGGATAAGCTTTTCCTGAACTATGATATTGTCTGTTCGCATCCTTTCAGGGTTATGAGGAATGCGGACCTTACAATTGATGAGGATGAGGCGGAAGACCTCTTAAAAGAAATCGAAAGACAGCTTAAACGAAGGCAGTGGGGCGAGGTTATCAGGCTCGAGGTTGAAGACACCATGGATCTGCGGCTTTTAGAGATCATCAGGAGCGAGGTTGGCGTAGGCGAGGATGATATTTATCATATCAACGGTCCCCTTGACCTGACTTTCCTTATGAAGATGACGGGAATCGAGGGCTTTGACAGGCTCAGGGCTCCCAAATGGGTTCCGCAGAAGCCTAAATACATGAACGAGGAAGATGACATTTTCTCACAGATAAGGGATCATGACATACTTCTTTCGCATCCCTACGAGAGCTTTGAGCCGGTAACTGATTTTATCAGGAGTGCAGCGCGGGACAAGGATGTGCTTGCGATTAAGATGACACTTTACCGCGTCAGCGGAAATTCGCCAATCATTGCGGCACTGGCGCAGGCGGCGGAAAACGGCAAGCAGGTTTCCGTTCTCGTGGAGCTGAAGGCAAGGTTTGATGAGGAGCACAATATTACATGGGCGAAGACCCTTGAAAAAGCAGGCTGTCACGTTATTTACGGACTTGTCGGACTGAAGACCCACTCTAAAATCGCGCTGGTCGTGCGGCGTGAAGAAGAGGGAATACGGCGTTATGTTCATTTGGCTACGGGAAACTACAATGATTCGACAGCTAAACAGTACACTGACATGGGACTTCTCACCTGCTCGGTGCCTGTCGGGGAGGACGCAACCGCCGTCTTCAATATGCTATCCGGATATTCGGAGCCGATTTCATGGAATAAGCTCATTCTGGCTCCGCTCTGGCTTAAGGACAGATTTATCTATCTCATAGACCGCGAGGCGGAGAACGCAAGAAACGGACGTGAGGCACATATTATTGCGAAGATGAATTCGGTAAGTGACCCGGATATCATAGAGGCTCTTTACAGGGCTTCGGCAGCGGGGGTAAGGATTGAACTCATTGTCAGAGGAATCTGCTGCCTGAAGGTTGGGATACCGGGGGTTTCGGAGAATATTTCGGTGCGCTCGATAGTCGGCTATTTCCTTGAACACAGCAGGATTTTCTATTTCCTGAATGAAGGCAGGGAGGAGTTTTATATGGGCTCTGCGGACTGGATGCCCCGAAACTTAGACCGCAGGGTTGAAATCTGCTTCCCTGTGGAGAAGCCGGAATTAATGGAGGATTTAAGGCATTTCCTGCAGACAGAGCTTGATGATAACATAAAGGCTTCCGAACTGCAGCCGGACGGCTCTTATATAAGACCTTCGAAGCATGGACGGGCAAAGATAAATTCACAGAAGCAGTTCGCGGTTGAAGCGGAAGAAAATGCAAAATTAAGAAAGGAACTTGTACCGGACAGGGTTTTTGTGCCGGAAACAAAATATGATGATGAAAAAAGCAGCGATATTTGATCTTGACGGAACGGTCAGCAATACATTGGAGGCTCTTGCCTATTGTGGAAATAAGGCTCTTGCGGACTTTTCGCTGTCACCCATAGAACAGGAGCATTATAAGGTGCTTGTGGGCGACGGAGCCTATACTCTGATAGAGAGAGCCGTTAAAGAGCATGGCAGGGATGACAGGGATTTTATAGGTAAGGTTTATCAGCGTTACAGAGAGATTTTTGCAGTGGACTGTCTTTATAATGCGCACCCCTATGAGGGAATCCCTGAGCTCGTTGAAGCATTAAGGGAAAAGGGCTTAAAAACCGCCGTCTTTTCGAACAAGCCTCACGAGGAAGCTATCAGAACCATTGACGGAATCGGGCTTTCGGGTAAATTTGATATAATTTTAGGCTTGAAGGAGGGCTTCAATAAGAAGCCTGCACCTGACGGGGCACTGCTTATTGCGAGAGAGTTCGAGATAGAACCTGCTGACTGTCTTTATCTTGGTGATACGAATACCGACATGAAGACGGGAAAGGCAGCGGGAATGTTTACGATAGGGGTACTCTGGGGCTTTCGGGACAGGAAGGAGCTGGAGGAAAACCACGCGGACGCGATTATTTCGCACCCTTCAGAAGCACTGGATTTTATATGACTTGATTTTTAATCTGTTTTATGCGAATATAAAGTGTTACGAATTAGAAATGAAATATCTGCTTATAGAAAGGATTTTAGATGATTGCAGCAAATAATGTTACCTACAGAGTTGGAAAGAAGGCACTTTTCGAGGATGTAAATATCAAGTTCACCGAGGGAAACTGCTACGGACTTATTGGAGCGAACGGAGCCGGTAAATCAACCTTCTTGAAGATTCTTTCCGGAAAACTCGAAACAAGTTCCGGCGACATTGCCATTACACCGGGACAGAGGCTTTCGGTATTGGAACAGGACCACTTCAAGTATGATGATTTTGATGTTCTTGATACTGTAATTGCAGGCAATCAGAGACTTTATGACATAATGAAGGAAAAAGAGGCTATTTATGCAAAGCCTGATTTTTCCGATGAGGATGGAATAAGGGCATCTGAGCTTGAAGGAGAGTTTGCGGAAATGAACGGCTGGGAGGCCGAGGCAGATGCGGAGTCTCTTCTGAACGGACTTGGAATCGAGCCTGAGTTTCATCATGAGATAATGAGAAATCTTGACGGTTCGAAGAAGGTCAAGGTTCTTCTTGCAAGGGCACTTTTCGGAAATCCTGATATCCTTCTTCTCGACGAGCCCACAAACCACCTTGACCTGAGTGCCATCGAGTGGCTTGAAGAGTTTTTGATAAACTTCGAAAATACAATTATCGTGGTGTCCCACGACCGTTATTTCCTGAACAAAGTCTGCACACACACAGCTGATATTGACTACGGAAAGATAACTCTTTTTGCCGGAAACTATGATTTCTGGTATGAGTCAAGCCAGCTCATCATCCAGCAGAGAAAGGAAGCCAACAAGAAGAAGGAAGAGAAGATCAAGGAATTACAGGAATTTATTTCAAGATTCTCGGCCAACGCTTCGAAGTCAAAGCAGGCTACTTCAAGAAAACGTGCTCTTGAAAAGATCGAGCTTGACGATATCAAGCCTTCGTCAAGAAAGTATCCTTATGTTGATTTCAGACCGGACAGGGAAATCGGAAATGAGGTTCTTACGGTAGAGAAGCTTTCCAAGACTATTGACGGAGTCAAGGTTCTTGATAACATAAGCTTTACCCTCGGTCATGATGATAAGGTTGCCTTTGTCGGCGCAAATGAAAAGGCAATCACTGTGCTTTTCCGTATTCTTATGGGAGAACTGGAGCCCGACGAGGGTAATTACAAGTGGGGTGTTACAACCTCTCAGGCATATTTCCCGAAGGATTACAATAAGGAATTTGCCAACGATTATACCATCACAGAGTGGCTTACGGGTTATTCTCCCGTCAAGGATGTTACTTATGTAAGAGGCTTCCTCGGAAGAATGCTTTTCCCCGGCGAAGACGGAGTTAAAAAGGTTAGCGTGCTTTCGGGAGGAGAGAAGGTGAGATGCCTCCTTTCGAGAATGATGATTTCCGGTGCAAACTGTCTTGTACTTGACGAGCCTACCAACCATCTTGACATGGAGTCCATTACCGCTCTGAACAACGGACTTATCAAATTCAAGGGAGTCGAGCTTTTCACCTGTCATGACCATCAGTTTGTACAGACCACTGCAAACCGCATAATGGAAATAACAGAGGACGGTCAGCTTATTGACAAGATGACCACCTATGACGAATATCTTGAATCAAATGTGTCGGCTAAGAAGTCTATCGTCTACGAGGCTGACAGAGAAGACGATGATGTATGATGTATAATTTTGCCGTCGAACTTCACATTGTGGGAATTGCGCTGCTTCTGATGCTGCTGACCATGTCGGACTGGCACAGGACAGTGCAGGCCTCTTCAAACAAGGCATACCTGATTTTATATCTGGAATCGTTTGCGAGTATAATTTTTGATATAGCTTCGATAGTTACGACTAATTTTAACCGCTTTCTTCCAAGATGGGTGATGCCTTTTTCGTGCAGGCTTTATTTATTCTCACTTGTTGTGGTTTCGGCGCAGATTCTTAAGTATGTTACGATTCAGGCCCATTCAAACGGAATAAAGATGAAATGGGTTATGCCGTTGATGGATGCAGGCGCAATCTTCTTTGGAGCCGGGATTTATCTTGCTCCGGTTTACGCCTATTATGACGCAAAAAATGTGTATATTCTCGGACTGTCCTCTGAAATCTGCGGAATAGGTGCCTTTGTCTTTATTCTGCTATCGATTGTGGAGACTGCTGTTTTCTGGAACAATATCAGTCAGAGAAGAAGGCGGGCAATACTTTTTACCACCAGCGGAACGCTTGTTATCGCCCTTATACAGTTTTTCTACCACCAGCTGGAGATTACGAGCCTTTATCTCGGAATGTCAATGGTTTATATTTTCTTCAGCCTTGAAAATCCGCACGATTACATTGACAAAAGCAGTGGTGCGTTCAGTAAAATGGCACTGGATATAGCACTCCAGGAAAATTTCAGAAATAATAAGAAATTTTCTATCATAGTCGTTCATTTTTATGAGCTGAGATACTTAAGAAACCTCTTTGGAACAGAAAAGTTTGAGCAGCTGCGAAGAAGGATCAATCTTTATCTGAGCCATTTTGAAGGAGCTTCTGTTTTTATCTCGGATGAGAATGAACTCATGATAATCTTTGAAAAAAGAGACTCTTTTGAGAATGCCCGAAAGGAAATAGGCGACCGATTCAGGGATTCATGGGAAATTGACGGGGTTTCCTTTGAGATAAGAGAGTCCATGCTGATAATACCCGAGGTTAATATGCCGGATAACCTTACCGAAGCCATTCAGATGATTGACTATTTTAAGGATAAGCTCATGAGGGGACCGGTTGACAACACCATTTATGTCGGCATAACCGAAATGTCCGAAAAGAAGAAGAATGACCGCATAAACGAACAGTTAAAGATCGCTCTGAAAGAGGAGAGAATAGCGTCAAGCTATCAGCTGATCTTTGACAAGGTCAGCGGCGAACCGATTGCTGTCGAAACAATGCTCAGAATCATCGGCAGTGGAAATGAAGAAGAATATCTCGACAATAATGATATTTTCAACATGACCGAGCATGACGGCCTCATAAATGAAATTTCCGAGAAGCATTTTGAAAATGTCTGCCGCATGATAAAAGATGAAGAACCCGGTAAATACGGAATAAGGCATGTGACGGTAAATCTTTCGGCTTTTCAGTGTATGCAGCGCGATATGCCGAACTCCTTTATTTATATAATGAAAAGATACGGGATTCCGCCGACATTTTTCTGCTTTGAAATTGCCGGAGACGCGTTTCAGGCGGGCGGAGCCACGATAAGACAGAATATTGCAAGACTTACATCGGCAGGCTGTATAGTTGTG
>CAJOPI010000197.1 GCA_905236275.1 uncultured Lachnospiraceae bacterium
CTTCTTACCTGTAACCTTAATCTTTGATGCGTTTATAACAATTACATAATCACCTGTATCAAGGAAAGGTGTGTATGTAGGCTTGTTCTTTCCTCTAAGTACCATTGCCACGCGGGAAGCAACACGTCCAAGTGTCTGTCCCTCGGCATCTACAACGTACCATTTTCTTTCGATGGTAGCCGGACTTGCCATATATGTATCCATTATTTTCCTCCAAATTAACAAAGAAATAAACGATTTTGTTTCTGGCCGCAAGACCGGGGCTGTGGTTTGCAGCACGTAATATTTTAACGTATCATGTCTCTGATGTCAAGATATTTTAGAGAATTTTGCAACTGCTAAAACTATTATTAAATAAAGATAAAGTCATTATTTTTCGCCCCCAAAAAGCCGATAATTATGTAAAGACAATTGTGTTTTGTGTTCAACCATGCCCTGCGACAAGGAGGTCGACATTCATGGACGAAAAGCAGATGAAAAAAGAAAAAATCCTTTACTGTACTGTCACAAAGGGCAACTATGACCTTTACACCGATGGGGCTTCAGATTTCATAATCGTTGACCCTGTAAGGGGCTGTTTTGTAAATTATCACTACGACGGCTCAAACTGGATACCGAGAGCCACCTTCGGGGCATGATGGTTAAGCAAAGGGGCGAAGTGCCCGATCAAGTATGCCATGTACAGACGCTATAAGGGTTCCGTAATTCGTGAAGGGAACCCCTTCTTCTAATGCGCTTTTCATTCTGCCCTGCATTTCCTTTTCGTTGAGCATGCAGCCTCCGCAGTGAACGATAAGCGCATATTTTTTTAACTCCTTCGGGAAGCTTCCGCCCGAGGAGGTCTCAAATTCAAACTCTTTTCCTGTAAATTCCCTTATCCAGTTCGGCAGCTTCACCGTTCCTATGTCCCTACACTGCCTTTTGTGGGTACAGCCCTCAGATATAAGGATTTTTTCGCCGCCTTTTAGTTTTTTCAGGGCTTTGACACCATTTACCTGACATTCAAGCGTTCCCTTATAGCGTGCCATGACTATCGAAAATGAGCTTAAATCAACTCTCTCCGGCACGATTTTCATAACTTTTCCGAATACCTGCGAGTCGGTTATGACCATTCTCGGCGGCTCTGTCATTCGCCCCAATGTCTCTTCGAGTTCCGTTTCCTTAACCACCGTCGTTATTGCACCGACCTCCAAAAGCTCCCTTATAAGCATCTGTTGGGGCAGGATAATTCTTCCCTTCGGTGCGGATTCGTCTATCGGTATCACGAGAACCACCTTGTCACCTTTTTTAATAAGATCTGCTATAAGAACTCTTCTGTTTCCCGCTGACTGCTTCATCTGCGCCAGTCTCTTCTTTAATTCCTCTATTCCCTCAAGGGTTTTGGAACTTACCCTGATAACGTTTTCATCTCTGTCAGGGAGAGTTTCAGCAAGGTCAGCCTTATTCCTGACTATCAGATAGGGGATAGAATTTTCCTTGAATATTCCTTCAAGTTCTGCCTCGCAGCTCCCGCTGCCCCTGTCGTCTGTCACAAGCACCGCAATATCGGTCTGTCTGACTATCTCCCGGGTTTTCTCTACCCTGAGTTCACCGAGTTCGCCTTCATCATCGAAGCCCGCTGTATCTATGATATAGACAGGTCCCAGCGGAAGGATTTCCATTGTTTTTTTCACAGGGTCTGTCGTGGTTCCCGCCGTATCCGAGACCACTGACATTTCCTGCCCTGTAAGCGCATTGACGAGGCTTGATTTTCCGGCGTTTCTTCTGCCAAAAAAGGCTATATGTAGCCGCTCTGATGCCGGCATGTCATTTAATCCCATTAATTTTTCTCCTCTATAAAACATAGTTTTAACTGTGTCAAAAAGTGTTTTTGAAATGCCTTGCAAACTAAGGACCTGTTAAAAGCAACTGCATAGCCCGACAGCCTTCCGGGGAATGATGTCTTCCGTATCTTTTTCGTTAAGACAGGCTTCCTTCATAAGTTCCGTCAGCGTGACTATGCCTTTGAAGCCGAATAATCCGCCGTTTTCAACGATATTTACAAAATGCCTTGTGTTTGAAAACCATGCAGCTTTCTGCCCTATGGCGAGAATATCCGTTTCCTCGCGCTTCGCCATCCTCTGTTCGGGGACAATTACCGGAACTATGCTTACCCTGCCCTCCGACCTTATCCTATCCGCAAGCTCTTTTTCATCATCAGAAATCATATCGGTATAAATATATTTCAGGTTAAAATCATGCTCTGATAAAAGCCCAGCAAGCGAAAAAAGCTCAGGTGCTGCACTGAAATCAATCGCTATGGCTCTGTCTCCCATCAGGTCATGCAGGCTCTTCAGCGAATTTTCCGCTTCCTGCATGTCTGTCTCCGCTTCATATTTTAACGCCGTCTTTTCTGCAAGTTCTCTCATGGATGCCACGATTTTTTCCCGCGAATAGCTCATCGGCATATAAATATAGCCGCGTCCAAGCCTTTCCGCCGTCCGCCTTATCGCATCTTTCGCAGAAGGCAGACTCGCGATAAATAATTCCGCCTCGCCAAGCTTTAGAAATTCATCATAATTTCGGCAATCCGCGAGCTGTCTGACTTCCCATCCGTTATTCTGCAAAAAAACGACTATATCGGAGTTTTCGGAAGTCATTCTCATATCGATACCTATAAGAGCCGCAGTTTTTTTCCGCACAGACAGGGCTTTGATGTTCGAAAACATGGCATAACGGAGCTTCATTTCGGGCGAAGGTCCGTTTTTCTGCATTATCGGGTCCATATAGCATCTGCAAAAATCGATATCGGGAAATCTTTTTCCAAGCTCCCTATAGACCTTTCCCAAATCCGTTCCCAGAAAGGCATGGGTGCAGACTGTGAAAAGCATTACCGAGCGCGGACGTTTTTCAAGGTTCTCTATTGCCTCCGCAGTACCCTCGATAGTGACTGTTTCAAGATTATCCTTAAAAAGATCTTCCTCATCGAAGGTTACGCAGCTGAAACGGTCTTCTGCACCCATTTCAAACGCCGTCATGGTTACGCCGCGCATACAGTTTATCGCACAGACATAGACCTGATGGCTTTCGGGAACCTGCATTCCTATATGAACTATATTCCAGGTGCCATGTGCAGGCGGATTGTATTCTAACATATTCTTGGCAGGAGCTCGTGTCCCGGCTCCGGCAATACGGTCTCGGTTCCGATTTCAGTCTTTATCCTGACAAGTCCCTTGTGTTCTTCCGTTATCAGACCGATTTTTTTCGCACCCTTTGTTTCAGGGATTTGTGAAAGGGCTGCTATTAGTTTATCAGCTTTTTCATCGGGAACCATCATCACCATCGTTCCTTCGCAGGCAAGGTACAAGGGCTCCAGCCCCAACATTGAACATACGCCCCTTACAGGTTCGGCAACGGGAATTTCTTCTGCTTCGAGCCTTACTCCTACGTTGCTTTCCTTCGTTATTTCGTAGAGAACTGTTCCGACGCCGCCTCTCGTCGCGTCCCTTATCACATGGATGTCTCCAACTTCTCCCAGTGCCGCCTCCACTGCTTTCCAAAGCGGCGCACAGTCGCTCTTTATATCTGCTTCTATTCCATAATCATCACGACAGAGTACTATTGTCGCTCCATGCCGTCCGACATCTCCGGTGACGATGACTGCGTCACCGGGCTTTGCCTTTGCGCCCGAAGGCACGTTTTCAGTTATAATTTCTCCGACTCCGGTGGTCGTTATGAATACTCCGTCTGCCTTTCCATGCTGAACCACTTTTGTGTCACCCGCAACTATCTTCACTCCGGCATAAGCTGCAGTTTCGGACATTGATCTTACTATTTTCCTTAAATCTTCTTTTGCAAAGCCTTCCTCAATTATAAAAGAGCTTGTGAGATACAGCGGTCTCGCGCCCATACACGCAAGGTCATTTACGGTTCCGCAGATTGACAGCTTTCCGATATTTCCGCCATTGAAAAAGACAGGCGAAACGATAAAGCCGTCTGTTGACATTGCTATCCTTCCATTTGGCTTCGGAAGAACGGCCGCATCATCAGCGGTAAAATATTCGTTATTAAAATTTTCTTTGAATACACTGTCTATCAGTGCCGCGGTCTGCTTACCACCTGCACCTTCCGAAAGTGTTACTTTATCTGACATTTTACTTATCCTTTCCATAAAGGTAATATGCACTGCAGGTTCCTTCGCCCGATACCATGCAGGCACCGACGGGGTGCTCGGGGCTGCAGACTTTAGCGAAAAGCGGACAGTCTGCAGGTTTGCAAAGACCTTTAAGTATTTCTCCGCAGCGGCAGGCGGGGTTCGATTTGCCACTCCGCCTTTCTATGCCGAATTTCTTCTCCGCGTCAAACTGTCTGTATTCATCCCTGAGTCTCAAACCGGAACCGGGAATTATGCCTATTCCCCGCCATTCCGCATCTTCCGCTTCCATGAAATGTTCTACAAGCTTCTGCGCTTCGGGGCTGCCTTCCGCTTTAACCACCCTCGGATATGCGTTTACAAAGAATTTTTCTCCGGCTTCGAGTTTTTTCAAGGCTATTGCTATCGCAGTTATAAGCTCGTCAGCCGTAAAGCCTGCAATTATGCCGCTTACACCCTTTTCGAGCATTTTTTCGCAGTCCGAAACTCCGCTTATTGCATGAACATGTCCCGGATAAAGGAATGCGTCTGCAAAGCCTGACATTGCTGCGTAAGCTCCGGGCATTGTCTTATTCGCTGTGAGTATTGAAAAATTTTTAAGCCCATCGTCTATCGCATTTTTTACGGCTATTAGCGACGAGGGCGTTGTAGTTTCAAAGCCTATCGACAGAAATACAACTTCCTCGTCGCTATGTTCTGCGGCATATTTTTCCGCGTCCTGCGGAGAATATACCACCTTTACCTTCGCCCCCTCTGCCTTCGCCTCTGCGAGACTTTTTTCAGTTCCGGGTACACGCACAAGGTCTCCGAAGGTGCATATCGTCACCTTATGCACTTCCGCAAGCTCAACCGCTTCATCTATAAATCCGGGTGGTGTCACGCAGACAGGACAGCC
>CAJOPI010000198.1 GCA_905236275.1 uncultured Lachnospiraceae bacterium
ATAGGAAGAATGCTGACAAGATTAAGCGAGGTTGTAAGCATTGAATCGCCCATCGTATAGGTGTAGAAGTAGGTCTGCGAGCACTGGTTTACCTGAGTAACATAGTTTACGAGCACTGTCATAACCAACGCAAGTACAAGGTATTTATTCGTGAAAAAGAGCTGCAAAGCCTTCTTAAAGGTAACCTTTTCCGACTTGATATCGTTGTTGCTGTCCGCAACCGCCGTTACGTATTCTCTCGAAAAGAAGAAGCTGTAAAGCAATCCCAATGTAACTATTGCGCCATAAATTATAAATACGATCCTCCATGCTGCAATATCTCCCCCAAAGTGGAATATGAGCGGGAAAGTAAAGGACATTCCGAGGATTGTCGTTCCCAGTCCGAAGAACATTCCGAAAGCTGCCATTGAACCCCTTTCCTTCATATCCTGCGTCATCAGGGCAAGCAGTGAACTTCTTGCAATACCTACAATCGTAAACATACAGGCAGTATAAAGATTGTAGGTCAGAAATGCATAGATGAATTTAGCTGCGTCTGAGCCGTCCTTTGGTATGAAGAATATAAGAGCAAGGGCAATTCCTGTCGGAACCGACAACCATAAAAGCCAAGGTCTCGCCTTTCCCCATTTCGTTCTTGTCTTATCAATCAGCACTCCTGCGAGGATATCCGATATCCCGTCAAATAGCTTGGAAATCAGAAACATTGTTCCGACCGCTCCTGCAGTCATTCCGAGGCGTTTCAGAAAATATATCCTAAACGCCTATCTTTCAGAATTTTTTATAAAGCTTTTAAGGAAGCACGAGCAGGAAATTTCCATTCCTGCCTTTAAGAATATCGAGAACTCCGACAATGTTATCTACATACTCAGATACATTCAGGAGCATTACGATAATATCAGCCTGAAAGACCTTTCTGACTTTTTTAACTACAGTGAAAGGCATATTCAGCGCATCATCGAAAAAGCAACAGGAATGGGCTTCCTCGAAAATATTCAGCACCAGAGAATGAAAAAGGCAGCCCAGCTACTTATATCGACTGATATGCCCATTGAAAAAATCGGCGAAAGCGTCGGCTATCCCTCGCCAAACAACTTCCGCCGTATTTTTCAGAAAACCTATAACTGCACCCCGAAGGAGTACCGGAAAAATCATATCGGAGGCTGTTCTGTTGGCTGTTCCTGAGTCGGAAGTCCCTCGGTCGGAGTTACCTCGCTTGAAACTCCTTCCGTAGATATCACCTCTGTTGATATCCCCTCTGTTGATGATTCATCTGTTGCAGCTCCTTCCGTACTCATTCCGGATGTATCCTCTGTTGGATTTACCCCGATAGTTTCAAGAAGCTTCCGCATTTCTTCTTCCGAATCAGTCCCCTCTTCGCTTTCATCAGTCTTCGGAACATATTTATTCTGAGCTGTGATATCATTCTGTATGCTGTTCTTTTTGCTCAATGATGCCTTATCAAGACCCGTCCCGACCTCCTTAAAAGAATCAGGATCAAGATCCAGTAGGCCTGAAAGGATTCCATTATATATTTTTTTCGATGTATCCGTATTATAATGAAGACCGTCCGCAGTGCTGTAGCCGGTTTCACAAAGAATAGTGAATGTATCGATATATGGTATATCCAGTTCCATCAAAGAAGCATTAAAATTCTCTATCTTCTGATTCGAAAGATTACTATAATGATCAACAGGATTGACGGAAACAAGAATCAGGTCATAATCATCCTTTAGTTCTTCATATTTCGCGGTATATTTTGAAATGTCTTCAAGATCATTGATACCGAGACAGATAATAACCTTCCAGTTTTTGAAAAGACCTGAAGCTGTGATTCTCTTTATCTGCTGCAAAGCCGTATTCTTAAACCAGCTGTAGCCTTCCCCGATTTTTGCCACCATAAAAAGATTATCGCTTTTGGAAATCCCGCAGGCAGTATTCATATTTACGAAACGACTGTCGCCCACAAAAATATACCCCGTATCCTTCCTTAAGCTTTTTCCCTCAACGCGCTTAAGTTTCTCCAAGATCTCTTCCCGCTTTTTGGAATAGAAATCATCTTCCCCTGAACCGGTTTCGACAGGATCATCAGTATAAAGATATGTATTTTCTTCTGCATTGCTGTATTCCACAGTATTTATGATTATGCTTTTATCCTCCTCAGCTGAACGTTTAACTTTTTTCCTTTCAGTTGAACAGGCTGCAGCAATTACAGCGAAAATAAGCGCAACGGCCATTGTCATCAAGCAAATTCTTGTCTTCATCGTTTCATTATACCGCTATATCAAAATTTTGGAAACCTAAACTTCCATCAGCAGCTTTTACAGATAGCACTGAATAAAGAACAAGACATAAGACAGCGAAAAAGTTAAAATATATGGGTAATCACATCTGTGACAGTTATGTGATATTATCTCTGCTAAAATATAATTATGTCAGGGTCAAAAGTCATCATCCATGGCAAGCTTGCTTGCCAGTGGGTGAATGACTTTATGACCCGCCCCAATATGAGTGTGAAT
>CAJOPI010000199.1 GCA_905236275.1 uncultured Lachnospiraceae bacterium
ATGGCAATCACAGCAAAGCAGGTAAAAGATTTAAGAGAAATGACCGGCGCAGGAATGATGGACTGCAAAAAGGCTCTTACAGAGTGCGACGGTGATATGGATAAAGCAGTTGAGTTCCTTCGTGAGAAAGGTCTCGCAGGTGCTCAGAAGAAGGCCGGACGTACAGCAGTTGAAGGTCTTTCAATCACAGCAGTATCAGAGGACGGAAAGAAGGCAGCAGTTGTAGAAGTTAACTGTGAGACAGACTTTGCAGCAGGTTCTGATCCTTTCAAAGAGTTCGTAAACGATGTTGCAGCTCAGGCGCTTGCTTCTGATGCAGCAGATGTTGATGCACTCCTTGCTGAGAAGTGGATTAAAGATCCTTCAGAGACAGTAGCTGACGAAGTTGCTATCCAGGTTGGACAGAAGATCAGAGAAAACATCAAGATTCGTCGTTTTGCAAAGCTTGAGGAGCAGAACGGTTTCGTTGCTGCCTACATTCACGCAGGCGGAAAAATCGGTGTTCTTGTAGACATCGAGTCAGATGTTGTCAATGATGCTGTTAAAGAGATGGGTAAGAACGTAGCTATGCAGGTTGCAGCTATGAATCCCCAGTATATCAGCCAGAACGATATCTCAGAGGACGAGAAAGCTCACTTAAAGAGCCTTACGGTAGACAGTGCTTTAAATGATCCTGCTTCACTTCCCAAGCCTATTCTCAATAAGCTTATCGAGAAGGCTGTAAGCGAGAAGCTTTGGAGCGATGAGGATATCGCAATTTATGAAGAGAAGAAGAGCAACATGGCTTATCTCTTCAACTTCCTTTCAAAAGAAGCTGCTGCAAAGCTTTCAGAGCTTGCACTTGCAGACAAGGCTAATATTTCAGCTGATAAGATTTTCTCAGGACTTGTACAGGGACGTGTTTCCAAGCAGTACAAGGAAATCTGTCTTGCAGATCAGGCTTATGTAAAGGCTGAGGATGGAAAGCAGTCTGTTCAGAAGTACATCGACGAAGTTGCAAAGGCAAACAGTGCTAAGATCGTTGTTAAGAACGTGGTTCGTTTTGAGACCGGCGAAGGCATGGAGAAGAAGGAAGAGGACTATGCAGCAGAGGTTGCAGCCGCAGCCGCAGCAGCAAAGAACTAAATTTTATTCATATTGAATTAAAGGGCAGGCAGGGATATAGATTAATTTTATGTCCCTACCTGCCATTTTTGCAAAGGGAAACAAATATATGTTTATCTTGTCACGTTCGCTCGGAGAGGGCATTATGGCAGCGCTTTTCGGAGGCCTTATTTCAAAAAAGAGACCTGAGCTGAGAAGTCTCTATATGGTTATGGTCATGCTCCTCGAAGTTGTCTCGGTGTTGTCGCTCTATATCTTTGTGGAAAATTCAAGCTATTTTTTCTGGCATCCATATATTGTGTTCCTTATTGCCGCGATTTCCGATTTTGCGGTTTACGAGCGGGGACGCATAGGCACAAGGGAAGCTTTTGTGGAAAAGCTTATCCTCTGGCCTTTATTCGTAATCCCTATTATAGCTGCCTTTGTAATGTGTACAGGCTGGCTGATAAAACTATATTGGAAAAATATTTTTGTATTTTTTGGAATAATCTAAAAGGAAAATGAGGATTTATGCCGAAATATATAGTGAAAGCGTTTTCCGTAGCCAACGGAACGTATGCTTGCATACTGTTCCGATTGGATACGAGAAAACCTGATGTGTATGAGCCTGTAGCGCGGAAGCGCGGAAGGTGAATACACATTGGCAATTGCGCGAGCAAAGCGGAGCAATTGGCTTTCATGAAAGCGTTTTTCTAAGAGTGACGTTGCGTTCAGGGAGGGTAGCTTACGCTTATACGAGAGGAACTTGAAGAGAGAGAAAAAGAAATACTGAGCCCCTATGCCTGTCATTCGGCGGATAGTAAGGGGCGGAAGGAACCGATAGAAGACTGCGATATAAGACCATGTTTTGCGCGGGACAGGGACAGGATACTGCACAGTAAGGCTTTCAGGCGACTGAAGGACAAGACGCAGGTTTTTCTGACACCGCAGGGAGACCATTACAGAACACGTCTAACCCACACTCTTGAGGTGGCTCAGATATCAAGAACCATAGCGAAGTCGCTCAGACTCAATGAAGACTTGACGGAGGCAATAGCTTTGGGACATGATCTGGGACATACGCCTTTCGGACACGCGGGAGAGAGAGCCTTAAACAGGGCGTGCAGCGAGGGCTTCATGCATAGTGAGCAGTCTGTACGGGTCTGCGAGGTGCTTGAAAATGACGGAAAAGGGCTGAATCTGACGGCTGAGGTCATTGACGGTATCAGAAATCACCGTACAGGGGGGAATCCCGCTACACTGGAGGGAAAAGTGGTTCGGCTTTCCGACAAGATCGCATATATCCACCATGATATGGATGATGCGCTGAGAGCAGGTATCCTGAAAAACGACAAGGTTCCGGTAAGTATAATGAGAGTTCTTGGGGAAACAACGGCTGAGCGCCTTGATAGCATGATTCGGGATGTGATTTTTACGAGCAGGGGTATCAACGATATAGTGATGTCAAAGGATGTCGGTATAGCTATGAAATCCCTCAGAAACTGGATGTTTAAGAACGTATATACAAACAAGACTGCAAAGAGCCAGGAGGGCAAGGCTGAAGACCTTGTGGAAACGCTTTATTACCACTTCCTTACTCATTTTGAAATAATACCTGACGAATACAAGATGCTTATAGAGAGGAAAGAGAAAAAGGAAATCGTTATTGCGGATTATATTTCATCAATGACGGACAGGTATGCCATAAGCACCTATCATGATCTCTTTATCCCGATTCCCTGGATGGTGGTATAAAAAAGATGTATTATCCTGATGAAATTATAGAAGAAATAAGATCAAAAAATGATATAGCTGATGTCATAGGAAATTATGTACAGCTGAAAAAAAAAGGCAGTAATTTATTCGGACTCTGTCCTTTTCATTCGGAGAAATCGCCCTCCTTTTCAGTTGCACCGACAAAGCAGATTTTTCACTGCTTCGGATGTGGTGTCAGCGGAAATGTTATAACTTTTTTGATGAAATACGAAAACCTGAGCTTTCAGGAAGCCATACAAATGCTGGCTGAAAGGTCGGGGGTGAAGCTTCCTGAAGCGGAATATTCAGAAGAAGCCAAGAGGAAAAAGCTGGAAAGGCAGAGACTTTTTGAGATACAGAAAGAAGCTGCGGCCTTTTACTTCAGGACACTTCGAAGCAGTGAGGGCGAAGTGGGCATGAGGTATTTTAGGGAGAGACGGCTTACGAAGGAAACCATGCAGAGCTTCGGGCTTGGCTTTTCAGGTAAAAGCGGACATGTGATAGCCTATCTTAAATCAAAGGGTTATACGGAAAAAGAACTGATGAAGTCAGGGCTCGTAAATTATGATGAGAAACGCGGGATGTATGATAAATTCTGGAATCGCGTAATGTTTCCCATAATGGATGTCCAGAACCGGGTGATAGCCTTCGGGGGAAGGGTTATGGGTGACGGTAAGCCGAAGTACCTGAATTCACCGGAAACGGCTATCTTCGAGAAAAGCAAGAATCTTTACGGATTGAACGTGGCGAGGCGGTCACGAAAAGGATATATGATAGCCTGCGAGGGCTATATGGATGTCATAAGTCTGCATCAGGCTGGTTTTACCGAGGCTGTGGCTTCGCTTGGAACGGCATTTACACCTGAGCATGCGAGAATCCTTAAACGTTATACGGATGAGGTAAGGCTCACCTACGACTCGGACGAGGCCGGAATCAAGGCGGCACTGAGGGCGATACCGATATTGAAATCCGCCGGTATCAGTTCGAGGATAATTCACATGGAACCCTATAAGGACCCTGATGAATTTATAAAAAATCTCGGTGCGGAAGAATTTCAGAAAAGAATAGATAAGGCTGAAAACAGCTTTTATTTTGAAATATCGGTTAAGGAAAAGGCTTATGACCTTGCTGATCCGGAGGGGCGAACCCGCTTCGAGGAATCGCTTGCGGCGAGGCTTGCGGAAATCGAAGGGGAGCTTGAAAGGGATAATTATACCGATGCTATGGCGAATAAATACATGATAAAGGCGGATGCGCTGAAACGTGCCGTTGCTCTGGCTCTTTTGAATAAGCCTTCAGCATCTGCCAGCGAAAACATCAGAATTAACAGGACACTCCGGTCGGATGAAAGAAAAGAAGACGGGGAGGTCATGGCAGAGAAATATATACTAAACTTTATCGCGGAAGAAGCCGATGTATATAAGGCGGTAAAGGATATCGTGACGGTAGATGATTTCAGCGAGGGCATAAACAGAAAGACGGCCGAGCTTTTATTCGAGCAGGCTGAAAGCGGAAATATAATGCCGGCTGCGATCATAAGCCGCTTTGATGAGGCAGGGGAACAGACAAAGGTTGCCGAGATTTTCAGTACCGTTATTCCCGAAAGCCTGTCAAGGCAGGATAAATCAAGGGCACTGACAGAACTTGTCATAAGGATAAAAAAGGCGAGCCTTAAAAGGATCGCGGCTAACGCGGAAAACTCTGTTGACAGGGTAATACGCGAAAAACAGGCAATGGAAAAGCTTGCAAGGATACAGATTGAGATATAATTTAAGGGGATGGAGGAAGACATACAATGGCTGAACTAATGGATGATGCATCAAAGCAGCAGTTTCTTGCAAAATTAAAGGAACTTATCGCGCTCGGAAAGAAAAAGAAGGGCGTGCTTGAAGACAGCGAAGTCAATGACTTTTTTGCGGGAATGGAGCTTGGTGAGGAACATTTCGAGAAGATTTTCGAGGTTCTTGAGCAGAATGGCGTGGATATACTGAGGATTAACGCCAAGGGTTCTGAAGACGAACCTACGGATGATGAGCTGGATATGGAGGAAGATGAAGAGGGCGATATTGATGCTCTTGACATCTCCATTCCTGACAGTGTTTCCATAGAAGATCCTGTCCGTATGTACTTAAAGGAAATAGGTAAGGTTCCGCTTCTTTCCGCTGAGGAAGAGATAGAGCTTGCGCAGAGGATGGAAGAAGGGGACGAGGAGGCTAAAAAGAAGCTTGCCGAGGCAAACCTTCGTCTTGTTGTCAGCATTGCCAAGCGTTATGTTGGAAGGGGAATGCTTTTCCTTGACCTCATCCAGGAGGGAAACTTAGGTCTTATCAAGGCGGTAGAAAAGTTCGATTACCGCAAGGGCTACAAGTTCTCGACCTACGCTACATGGTGGATAAGACAGGCTATCACGCGTGCGATTGCGGATCAGGCGCGTACCATCCGTATTCCTGTACATATGGTAGAGACGATAAACAAGCTTATAAGGGTATCAAGACAGCTGCTTCAGGAGCTTGGACGCGAACCAACCCCGGAAGAGATTGCAAAGGAAATGAATATGCCTGTTGAAAGGGTTCGTGAGATACTTAAGATTTCACAGGAGCCGGTATCGCTTGAAACCCCCATCGGTGAAGAAGAAGATTCACATCTGGGAGATTTCATTCAGGACGACCAGGTTCCGGTGCCGGCAGAAGCCGCAGCCTTTACCCTTCTCAGGGAACAGCTTCAGGAAGTGCTTGAAACTCTCACAGACCGCGAGCAGAAAGTACTTAAGCTCCGTTTCGGTCTCGATGACGGCAGGGCACGTACCCTTGAAGAGGTCGGCAAGGAGTTTAACGTAACGCGTGAGCGGATAAGGCAGATCGAGGCAAAGGCGCTCCGTAAACTCCGTCATCCCAGCAGGTCCCGTAAGCTTAAGGATTATCTGGACTGATTATGAAACTATCCAAAAGATTAGAAAAGATCATCAGCTTTGTGGAAACGGGAGCCCTGATAGCAGATGTGGGTTGTGACCATGGTTTTGTTCCAATCGAGCTTATCAAAAGGGGAACAGTTCAAAAAGCAGCGGCTCTGGATGTGAACAGGGAACCGCTTGAAAAGGCAAGGGAGAATGCTTTGAAGGCAGGAACTTCGGACAGGATTAGCTTTTATCTGTCTAACGGTCTGGAAAAACTGCCTGTGGGAACAGCCGATACCGTTATAATTGCCGGAATGGGTGGAATACTTATGGCGAGGATTCTGGAGGAAGCCCCAGAAGAGCTGATGAAGGAAATAAAAAGCTTCATTCTTGCACCGCAGTCGGAGTATGAACATTTCAGGCATTATCTTGCGGAGAACGGTTTTGCCATTGATGATGAAGCCCTTATAAAAGAGGACGGCAAATTTTATCCGATAATAAAATGCAAAAAAAGCGGTGAGTCCTACGCTTATGAAAAGAAAATATATTTCAGATACGGCAAAATTCTTCCGGAGCGCAGAGATACTGTGCTTCGGGAGTGCCTTTTATATGACATGTCGAATATTGAGAAGCTTTTGAAAATTCCCTCCCTGCCCGAAGAGCGGAGAAGAGAACTCGAAAGAACAAGGGAGGAAATAAGGGAGCTTCTTGGTTGAGGGGAATGGAGGCGCCTATGGCAAAAAAAATCTGTCGTGTTAAATGGAGGGATAAGAGTTTTGAGTATCATGAGGGTACGAAATATTCAGCACTGGCGGAAGACTTTCAGGAAAATTATGAATATCCTATAGTACTTGCTGTGATAGATGGAAAGCTGAAGGAGCTGCATCACAGTCTTCATGGGGATGTGGAGCTTGAATTCGAGACTATTGCCGATCCTTCGGGTCACAAAGCCTACAAGAGAAGCTGCTGTCTTCTCCTTATCAAGTCCTTTTATGATGTCGTGGGAAGCGATAAGATAGAACGCTTCAAGGTGGAATTTTCCTTCGGTTCAGGTTATTTCTGTACTGTAAAGGGGGATTTCGACCTTACGGAAGTTGTCGTACAGCAGACAAAGGCACGAATGCAGGAGCTTATAGAGGCAGATGTTCCGATCACAAAGAAAAGCTATCCGCTTGCGGAGATACAGGAACGCTGCCGCAGCTACGGAATGAAGGACAAGGAGAAGCTTTTCCGCTATCGCATGGGTTCAAGCGTAAATATGTACCATATCAACGATTTTATGGATTACTATTACGGCTATATGCTCCCAAGTACCGGTTATATAAAGGTATTTGACCTTTTTATCTATGGCGAGGGTCTTATACTTGAAATGGCAAGGAGGAAGGACCCCCTGGAGAAGCCGGAATTTCACGATACGCCAAAGCTTTTCACCACAATGATGGCTGCGACTCGCTGGAGCGCAATGCTTGGGGTTGAAACTGTAGGAGATCTGAATGCCATCATTTCAAAAGGAAAGTTCAATGACCTGGTTCTTGTGCAGGAAGCACTTCAGGAGCACAGGATCGCCGATATTGCGGAAGAGATTTCCAAGGGCGGCAGACGTTTCGTAATGATAGCCGGACCTTCCTCTTCGGGAAAGACAAGCTTTGCCAACAGGCTTTCGATACAGCTGATGGCACAGGGTCTGAAGCCGCATCCGATAAGTCTTGATAATTATTTCGTGAACCGGGTGGATACACCGCGAATGGAAAACGGAAAGCCGGATTACGAGTGCATAGAGGCACTTGATGTAGCCTGCTTCAATGAAAACATGGAAGCTCTGCTCAAAGGAAAAGAAGTTGATATGCCCCGCTATAATTTCATAACCGGTGAGCGGGAATACAACGGAAATTTCCTTTCCATGGGCGAGGATGACGTGCTTGTAATCGAAGGCATACATGGCTTAAATAATGTCTTTTCGGAAGTGTTTACGGAAGATGACAGGTACAAAATATATATCAGTTCACTTACGACATTAAATATTGATGAGCATAACCGCATTCCTACCACAGACGGCAGGCTTATCAGGAGACTTGTAAGGGACTACCGGACACGAGGTGCTTCCGCATCGAGAACCCTTGGGATGTGGGAGGATGTACGAAACGGCGAAGAGAGGAATATTTTCCCTCATCAGGAAACTGCCGATGCCATGTTCAATTCGGCTCTGATATATGAGCTCTCCGTATTAAAACAGTATGCGGAACCGCTTCTTTTCGGAATGGAGCCGGGAGAAACCGGATATCAGGAAGCAGTACGATTACTTAAATTCCTGCAGTATTTCCTTGGGGTAAGTACGGAAATGCTTCCTAAAAACTCACTTATCCGCGAGTTTGTCGGAGGTTCGTGTTTTGATGTGGGTTAAGTACAGCTGAGCCTTGACAAAAGAATTAATAAAATTTATGATAAAAACTCAGGCAGGTCAGGTGATAGCCGGTAAGACTTTATGGTCTTACGGGAGGAAAGTCCGGGCTTCGCAGGGCAGGATGCCGGTTAACGGCCGGCCGGGGTAACCCGCGGGAAAGCGCAACAGAAAATATACAGCCGATGGAGGGAGACCTCACAGGCAATGGCGAAATGGCGGTGTAAGAGACCACCGGGTTCATGGTAACAGGAACTGCATTGCAAGCCCCATCCGAAGCAAGAACAAACAGAGAGCTAAAGACTTGCCCGGTCTGCTTTCAGGTAGTTCGCTCGAGACTGTCGGTAACGGCAGCCCTAGATAGATTATCACCTAGTACATAACCCGGCTTATTGGCCTGCCTGTAATAATCGCAAAGAATCCAATGAGGGACGATGACATGAATGAATATCTGAATGAGCTTGGAAAGAGAGCAAAGGCTGCGTCTGTGAAGATGGCTGTTTTGTCAACGGAAGAAAAGAACCGGGGACTCAGAGCGGCTGCGGATGCACTGACAGAAAAGGCTGATTTTATCTTAAGCGAGAATGCCAAGGATGTTGTGGCTGCGAGAAATAAGGTTTCCCAAGCCATGCTTGACAGATTGTCCCTTGATGAAAAGAGAATCGAGGGAATGGCTGAGGGCTTAAGGCAGATAGCAGCTCTGGAAGACCCTGTTGATTCGCTTATTGAAACGATCACGAGACCTAATGGTCTGACTATAGAAAAAAGAAGAGTATCGCTGGGAGTCATTGCGATAATTTACGAATCAAGACCGAATGTTACCGCAGATTCCTTCGGACTGTGTTTTAAGGCGGGAAATGCTGTGATCCTGAGGGGCGGAAGCGATGCCATCAATTCGAATCTTGCAATTGCAGGCGTTATCCGCGAAGCCTTGAAAAACGAGGGACTTGTAGAGGACAGCATACAGGTTATAGAGGATACAAGCCGGGAAACGGCAGCAGAGCTTATGAAGCTAAATGCCTATGTTGACCTGCTTATACCGCGCGGAGGTGCAGGTCTTATAAGGTCTGTGGTTGAAAACAGTACTGTTCCCGTTATTGAGACCGGTGTTGGAAACTGCCACGTCTATGTCGATGAAACTGCCAATATCGAAATGGCTGCCAATATCATTGACAATGCAAAAACCCAGAGAATGGGTGTCTGCAATGCCATCGAATCACTTGTTATTCATTCCGCAATAGAGGATAAGGCTTTAAGACGGATATATGAGATTTTGTCCGCCAAGGGCGTGACTGTCAGGGGAGATGAAAAGGCAAGAGCCGTTATTTCGGAGATTGAAGCAGCTACTGAGGAAGATTTTGCAAAAGAGTATTTAGGTCCTTTTATCTCGGTAAAGACGATAGACAATGTTGATGAAGCCATTGAGCATATAAACCGTTACACTACCCACCACAGTGAGGCGATCATTACTGAGAATAAGGAAAATGCCGATAAATTCCTGAGACAGATTGATGCGGCGGCAGTATATGTCAACGCCTCCACGAGATTTACCGATGGCTTTGAGTTCGGCTTTGGTGCAGAAATAGGAATCAGCACCCAGAAATTCCACGCCCGCGGGCCCATGGGCTTGGAAGCACTCACATCATATAAA
>CAJOPI010000200.1 GCA_905236275.1 uncultured Lachnospiraceae bacterium
ACTGTTATTATCATGGAAAAATAGAAGCTTCCGTATGTGGTGTAGCCATCAGATCAGTACTCTCATCCTTTCTGCGATAAGATCTTTCAATGCAGTTTTCATTTCATCCGAGATATAAGATTCATCTGTTTCTCTCAGAAATGCCTCCTTATAACTCAAAACCTTCTCCATCAGCCTGTGCGCAGTTTTTTCACCGATCTCGAAGTTTTCTGCAAGTGCCAGGAAGTCCTTCTTTCTGATATTTTTCTTTTTCCCATTAAGCGAAAGAGCCATCTGTTCATCGTCAGAAGGCACAATGATATTAACCGGAAGCATATCATATGCAGGTGACAGATTATAGATCCTGCTATGCGGGGAATCTTCGATAAGTGAAAAATTCTTGAGATGCATATCTGAATTGCCGGTTACGAAACAGAATATCAATCTGTAAAAAAGCTCCGTCATATCCAGTCCGGTATTCTTGGAATACTTTTTAATAACTTTGCCGCACGTTTCGTATGAGCTTCTATATTTATCATCCGTCTGTCTTCCCGATAACTGGCAGAAATCTTCCATGGCATAAAGTTCATCAGCATCCCTGTCGATCCTTCTTGTAATATATGCATACTTATCGTTAAGATTGATAAGTGCGTGGGGAACAGTCTTTATCTTCGCTATTTCCGCCATCTGCATGGACAAGAACTCTGCTTCAGGCAGGCATTCATATTCATCCGAATAAGGTTTTAAAATATAGCCGGTAGGATGATCTACAATAGTAAGTTTTGCGTTTTTGTCCACAGTTTCAAGATGAAGCGAGAGCTTCTTTTGAACACCGGGAACGGTAAGTCCTTTATTTACCGCATTATTTGCCAGACGCTCCATCGCTTTTTCAGACAGATCGATCTCAGGCATTTTGTCGGTACCAAAAAACTTTTTGATACACCTTTCGTGCCAGGAAACAGTCTTTTCATATTTACCGGGATTATTGATCACATTGTTACAGCATAAGCATCTCATCGCATAGCCTCTATCCTGACATCACCTATGCAATCAGCGCAGGCAGCCAGCATCAATCCGAATCTGTCTTTTCCATCTATCTTCCAATTCCTTTCAACCACGCCAAGCAGCCAGCCTTCAGGAATAAGCCCGTCAAAAAAAGGAAACAGGAAACCCGATCTGTATGGCTCATCGGTGAGTGGCATAGTGAGGCTGACGGAAACTGCATCAGGGTCATTTAAATATTCGAAGTCATATTTAAATTCATATCCCGTATCAGTTTCGCTTATGATTCCGGCATATTTATTTTGCACATATACTCTGCCTTGCCTTGACATTGATTACTCCCACCTTACTTATTAATCTCTCCGGGAACCGCTTCCATGCCGAACATTCTCAGCGCCTGGTTGACTTTATCCAAACGTACAGTCTCCTTGCCCTGTTCAAGTTCTCTTACGAATCTAAGGCCCAGTCCGGATCTCATGGCAAATTCTTCCTGAGTGAGGCCTGCTTTCTTTCTTTCGGTTTTGATGTATTCTGATATTGTATTCATAGACCAACAATACACCCTATAGGGTATAAAATCAAGCATCTAAACAAATATTATACCCTATAAGGTATAAATTATTATTCTATTATTTTATTATACCCTATAGGGTGTAGTTTCTGATGACTTATGCCGCTTCCATATGCAATAAAGCCACCGGCGTTGCTGCCGATGGCTTTTGCTTATCACAAATCCCGGTATTTATTTTCCTTCTGATTTGAGCCATTTCTTTTCATTTACCGCAAGATCAGCCAGGGAATCGCTTAAAAAGTAATCTATTCCCTGACCGGATTGACTCCGGTAATGTTCCTTAACAGTTACACCTATTATATCGGCATCAAAGGAATAAACTTTACCCATACTAGCAAATATCCGCCTAAGCCACAACTTACTCCAAAAGGCTCAGCACGCCCTGATTTGTCTGATTGGCCTGTGCAAGCATCGACTGACCGGCCTGAGACAGAATATTTGCTGCACTGAATCTTACCATTTCAGCCGCCATGTCGGTATCGCGGATTCGGGATTCGGCTGCGGTGGTATTTTCAACAACATTGTCGA
>CAJOPI010000201.1 GCA_905236275.1 uncultured Lachnospiraceae bacterium
CCCTCCACCAGATCATCCACATAGCAAAAGCTTCTCGTTTGAGTTCCATCTCCATAAATCGTGATATCTTCTCCCCTTAGTGCCTGAACTATGAAGTTTGAGACCACCCGTCCGTCATTGGCATTCATGTTGGGTCCGTAAGTATTAAATATCCTGATGACTTTTATATCTACATTATTCTGTCTGTGATAATCAAAGAAAAGTGTCTCAGCCACTCGTTTGCCTTCATCATAGCATGACCGTATACCTATGGGGTTCACATTCCCCCAATATTCCTCTGGCTGCGGATGAACGGCAGGATTTCCATATACCTCACTCGTTGAAGCCTGAAGGATACGCGCATTTACCCTCTTCGCAAGACCCAGCATGTTTATGGCTCCCATGACAGAGGTTTTTATGGTTTTTACCGGATTGTACTGGTAATGAACCGGTGACGCAGGACAGGCAAGATTGTAGATCTG
The DNA here is from genome assembly GCA_905236275.1 of uncultured Lachnospiraceae bacterium. Classification (GTDB taxonomy): domain Bacteria; phylum Bacillota; class Clostridia; order Lachnospirales; family Lachnospiraceae; genus NK4A144. The sequence goes on from CAJOPI010000201.1 coordinate 462, forward strand.
GTCAATCTCTACCAGAAGCTCCTTTGTAACATCATGCCTGATCAGCTCAAAATTGTGGCAGTCCAATAACGGCTCAATATTCTTCTTTGCTCCCGTGAAAAAATTATCCACGCAGATAACATCATTCCCCTCTTTTACAAGACGTGTGCAAAGATGAGAACCTATAAAACCGGCTCCACCGGTTACAAGAATACGTTTCATACCTTCACTGCCTCCTTGCTTTCTCCGGACACTCTTGTTCCGATTTGATAATATGCAATTCCGTATTCTTCCACGCGATTCGCATCATATTGATTTCTTCCGTCAAAAATCACCGGTTCCTTAAGGAGTCTCTTAATTTCATAGAAATCCGGGCTCCTGAATTCCTTCCATTCGGTAATGAGGATCATTGCATCCGCATCTTTCAGAGCTTCATATTTATTATCAACATACGTAATCTTATCATTACCTTTAAGATAGCATTCCCTGGCCTCTTTCTCGGCCTTAGGATCATAAGCCCTGATCTTTGCGCCCGCCTCAGTCAGCATCTTAATTATAGTAATAGCCGGAGACTCCCTCATATCATCCGTATCAGGCTTAAAAGCCAAGCCCCATACTGCAAATGTCCTGTCTTTTAAATCATCACCAAAGCGTTCCTTAACTTTCTTTACTATCACCTGCTTTTGGGAGCGATTTACATCCTCTACGGATTGCAGTAATCTTGTTTCATAGCCAAACTGTGATGCTGTCTTTATAAGCGCCTGAACGTCCTTTGGGAAACAACTCCCGCCATAACCGCATCCTGGATATATGAAAGAAAATCCAATCCTCCGGTCGCTTCCGATTCCCCTCCGTACCTTATTTACATCTGCTCCAACCTTTTCGCAAATATTGGATATTTCATTCATAAAAGAAATCTTTGTTGCCAGCATTGAATTAGCAGCATACTTTGTCATCTCCGCAGATGGGATATCCATAAAGATCAGGTTATCATTATTCATGAAATAAGGCTTGTATAATTCCCGCATTGCAGCTTCTGCCCTGTCGCTGTCAACACCAATGACTACCCTGTCAGGTTTCATACAGTCTGCAATGGCACTTCCCTCTTTTAAGAATTCAGGATTCGATATAACATCAAAAGTTAAATTCGAATTTCTCTTATCAAGTTCCTGCTGAATAGCCTCACGAACCTTCGTCGCTGTTCCTACCGGCACTGTAGACTTATCTACAACGTACATATGCCTCTTCATATTTGCACCAATGCTCTTGGCCACGGCGAGTACATATTGCAGATCAGCTGAACCGTCCTCACCCATGGGAGTTCCTACAGCAATAAAGGCAATTTCAGCTGTTTCAAGAGCCTCTGCGATATCTGTGGTAAAATTCAAACTCCCGCTGCTGTGGTTTCTCTCAACCATTTCCGAAAGCCCCGGCTCATAAATTGGAATAATACCCTTTTTTAGTTTTCCGATTTTTTCTTCATTGACATCAACACACCAGACAAAATTGCCCATTTCCGCAAAGCAGGTTCCTGTCACCAGTCCAACATATCCAGTTCCGACAACCGCTACCCTCATAAAATATTTACCCCCTAATACAGTCAAAATTTCCCGCTATCTTCCAAAGCCTGTTTTATAACCTGATCCATATCCATATAGCGATAAGTTCCAAGCCTGCCTCCAAACAAAAGCCCCTTTTCAGCTTTCGCCTTATTTTTATACTTTTCGTATATGGCAAGGTTCCGTTCATCGTTCACGGGATAATAAGGCTCATCCCCTTTTTTCCACTTTGCCGAATACTCTTTTGTAATAATTGTCTTATCCGGATTTCCCGCTCCAAATAAAAAATGCTTATGCTCTATGATCCTCGTATACGGAGTATCATTATGTGTATAATTCATCCCGGCAACTCCTTGATAATTGGGACATTCCAAAATTTCCGTTTCAAACCTGAGACTTCGGTATTCAAGTTCTCCAAAGCAGTAATCATAATATTCATCAATAGTTCCGCTATAGACAATATTCTCTACCAATCTGCCGAACTCATCTTTATCAGACAGATAATCAATCCCAAGACGGACATCTATCCCTTCGAGCATTCTTTTCACCATCTCGGTATATCCATCAAGAGGAATTCCCTGATGCGCGTGATTAAAATAATTATTGTCAAAGGTCAGTCTCACCGGAAGTCTCTTTATAATGAATGCAGGAAGCTCTGAACAGGGCCTTCCCCACTGCTTCTCCGTATATCCCTTGATCAGCTTCTCATAAATATCAGTACCGACAAGTGATATGGCCTGTTCTTCCAGATTCTTTGGAGAGCTGATCCCTGCTTCTTCCACCTGCTCCCGAATTTTATCTCTTGCCTGCTCAGGTGTTTTCACATCGGGCCATATCTTTGTAAAAGTATTCATGTTAAAGGGAAGATTATACAACTCCCCCCTATAATTTGCTATCGGAGAATATACGAAATGATTGAATCTGGTAAATCGATTAACAAACTTCCACACATCTTCTTTATCAGTATGGAAAATGTGTGGTCCATATACGTGTACATCAATGCCTTCGATTCTTTTTGAATAAATATTTCCTGCAAGATGATCCCGTCTGTCTATTACAAGGCATTTTTTTCCGGAATCAGTTTTCTGCCTTGCAAAAACTGCTCCGTACAAACCTGCCCCAACAATAAGATAATCGTAGTTTGGCAAAGTTTTCCCCCTTAATACTCTGCTTTTTCATGCCAGTTCCATGCATGAGCCACTATTGTATCTATATCCGCATAACGCGGTTTCCATCCAAGTACTTTTTCAGCTTTTTCACTGCTCCCCACAAGCTTCGCAGGGTCTCCCGCTCTTCTGTCCGAAAGAGTCACCTTAAACTCCTTTCCTGTCACTCTCTTTACCGAATCAATGACTTCCAGAACCGAGGTTCCCAAAGAATTTCCAAGATTAAAGAAATCACTCTCTCCTCCGTTTTCAAGATAATGGAGAGCTTTCAAATGAGCATCAGCAAGGTCGCTAACATGTATATAATCCCTTACACAACTGCCGTCTGTAGTATCATAATCAGTTCCAAAGACCTTGATATCATCTCTTTTACCACTTGCAGCATCAAGAACCAGTGGAATGATATGCGTCTCAGGATCGTGGCTTTCACCTATCTCTCCGTCCGGATCTGCTCCCGCCGCATTAAAATATCTTAATACAGCAAATTTTAGTCCATAGGCCTTCTGATAATCCTTAAAAATCCTCTCAACTGTAAGCTTTGTCATCCCATAGGGATTTATCGGATTCTGAGGCATATCTTCCGTAATAGGTACTTTCTCCGGCTCACCATAAGTCGCACAGGTAGACGAGAAAATTATTTTATTGCTGTCATGTCTTCTCATAACCTTCAACAGATTAAGAGAATTTACCACATTGTTGTAATAATATTTTTCAGGCTTTTCGACTGACTCGCCAACGTATGCGTATGCGGCGAAATGAAATACCGCATCTATCCTGAATCTCTCAAATACAGCCTCAAGAGCAGCTTCATTTGCCAGATCTCCTTCAATAAAAGTGCCCCACTTAACTGCCTCTCTGTGACCGTAGATCAGATTATCAAATACTATTGTTTCGTAGCCTTCCTTATTCAACTGTTTGTTTATATGTGAGCCGATATAACCTGCTCCACCACATACAAGTATTGCCATTGAAATCCTGCTCCCTCACCGTCATTCACAAGGTTTTACCTGAAAAGTAATCTTCCCGTGTGATATATTTTCAGACCATTCAGATTTGCCATGAAATAAAGCGTCGTCAGACTCTCGCTCATATATGCAGTATAACGGTCAGCCCTGTCCGCTCCCTTTGGCACCGACATTTCCTCTATCCTGTCAAGTATCGGGAAAACCCAGGCACAGTAATCTGCAAAAACCTGCTTTTTTGCCAGCAGCATATTATAGTTATAAAATTCATGGGCACCGAATATCTTATCAAAAACCCTTCCATAATCAGGGTATAATTCACATACAGCCTGCCTTAACGTTTCCCAGTCCTTCTCCTGCACATACCAGCTGTGCTGTATCCCGGCATTCGGATAGTGGATCATTGGAAATGGAAGGACTGCATCCAGATCATTTTCCCTTATCCTTCTCAGATCGTCATCTGACAGATCGAGAAGCCTTCTGTAATGACAGATGCCGACATATTCATCAGCTGTATCCAACCGGTTTTTCCATACCCAGTAATGAGCCGTCATCTCACACCGGTTCGGATTTTTTTCAGATATATTGTCACCCTCATTATCATAAAAATCTGCCTGACCCTTTATATCAATCCCATTCTTAACCGCTCCGCTGCATCCAAGATACAGTCTTTTTACATAATCAGGAAATCCGGGAGGATTAAGGAGTGGTTTATCCTTGTAAAAGGATGCTGCATAAACAGTCAGCCCGGGAATTTCAGTTTCCTTATTTCTTAAAATCAGCGAATGGACCGACCTGAATCTGCCTCCGGCTTCAAAATACTTTTCCATTAATGCAGCTTCCATTTTTGAATCAAGCATCAGCGGATTCATAAACCCATTGGCTTCCAGCAGTTCTTTTATCTCCGGATGGATAAGCTCCGGAACTGCCGCATATATCTTTATTTTTCCCTTAACTTCCTCATTCAAAAGAGCTGCTTCCTGAGATAAAGACTTCACCGGGATTCCAAATATCTCTCCCGTATTTTTACCGGTATCGGATACCAGAAAGGCCTTCAGTTCATCTTCCGGTCTGATCAGCAGCAATGCCTTATATAAACCGGCCGCTGTCGCTTTTGCACCAAAAATATAATAATCCAATTTTTTCACCCCTAAATCTTATACCATTAACGAGTATAGCCATCCCGACTATCTGGCTCTGACCACAGCGTCAAAGATAAGATTCTGCGGAATATGTTCATCCGTATCCGTCCAATAGATAACGTCGCAATAATCAGACAGCAAAAGCTGCGAATACCAGTACCTTCCAACAAGTCCCTTGCCTACAAGCACTATCCTGCTGTTCTTTCTGATTTTCTGATATGGTACCTGAAAACGTAATGGCGCTGTCGTCATCGTGCCGCCCGATGCCCTGGCAGATTCAAAAAATATTTCTTCCAGAGTCTTTGTAGTTATAAGCTGATACCATTCCCAGATACGTACATCATGAAAATAATTTTCCGGCAGCTTCTCCGCTTCCAGCAGCGGGAAAATCTCTTCCCTGTATTTTTTATAAAGAAATTCCGCTTTTCTGAACTCCGTCATCCTGTCGAAATATTCCCTCATAAGCCGGATAGAAACATTCAGGTAACTTTGCCGAACTTCATTCCAGACACCAAGCTTCTTAAATTTCTCTACAACCGTATAAATTCCTTCATAAGCTGCCTCCGGATGTCTCGTCTGAGAATCACACTGACTGCTCCCCGTTCCTACACGGTAATTGATAAATGCCCTGTCTATAACTGACAGCTTTTTTGCCAGTACCGGAGCCAGCATCGAAATATCCTGATCATCCGATATCGGGATAGGAGTAAATGAAAGTCCGTTATCCGTTAAAAGACTTCTCCTGAAAAGCTTGTTCCATGCATAATTATCAGCTATCTCACAGATATATTCCGGACATTCCCTCCAGTTAAAGGACTCCTTATCCGGAGCATACTTTAGATCCGGATGCGCAAGATTTCCTGTGACTTTCCGGAGCTCATCATCAAAAGTCCTTCCCCTGCAGATAACAACCTCTGAGTCTGTATTGATAGCCTTTTTTACTAAGGATTCCACCATATCAGGTTCAAAAAAATCATCACTGTCGAGAAACTGGATATATTTTCCCTCTGCATTTCTTAAACCCATGTTCCTCGCTGAAGCCGCACCCCTGCCTTCATTTTCCTTCGAAAATATCCGTATGCGTCCATCCTTTGCCGCATAGCTTTCAAGGATTTTTAATGAGTCATCTTTTGACCCGTCATTCACGCATACAATATCCAGAGCCTTCCAGGTCTGGTTTAATACAGACTCCAGACACCGGCTTAAATATTTCGCAGAATTATATACAGGAATTACTATGGATACCGTATTTTCTGACTGTATTCTGTTTTCATTTTCCAAGTAGTTTTGCAAAATATTTTTCCTCTGTGATCTTTGTGAACCAATGTTATGATGTCAGGGTCAAAAGTCATCAGCCACGGCAAGCTTGCTTGCCG
>CAJOPI010000202.1 GCA_905236275.1 uncultured Lachnospiraceae bacterium
CTCGAGGTCTGTTGTCGCTTTTGAATAAAAAGCAAGCTCGGCCGGATCGTGATCGCGGGTACGCATATCTTCAGGCTTGATCCCAAGATCCTGAAGGAACTTTATGCAATAATCCTTCCAGTATTTAAACCAATCAAGGTCAGTTCCCGGTTTGCAGAAAAATTCAAGCTCCATCTGCTCGAACTCTCTTGTTCTGAAAGTAAAGTTACCGGGAGTGATCTCATTTCTGAAAGATTTTCCGATCTGTCCTATTCCAAAGGGAATCTTCTTTCTTGAAGTTCTCTGTACATTCTTGAAGTTTACAAATATTCCCTGTGCCGTTTCAGGTCGAAGATAAACTGTATTCTTTGCATCCTCGGTTACACCCTGGAAGGTCTTGAACATAAGGTTAAACTGACGAATATCTGTAAAATTGTGCTTTCCGCAGGTAGGACAAGCGATTGAATGCTCGTGGATGAAGTTCATCATATCTTCATTTGACCAGCCGTCAACGCTTGAATCAAGAGTAAAATCATTCTCTCCTGCCCAGTCTTCGATTACTTTATCTGCCCTGAAACGCTCATGACATTCCTTGCAGTCTATAAGGGGATCTGAAAAAGACTTGATGTGACCTGATGCCACGTAAGTCTGAGTATTCATAAGTATAGCGCAGTCCACTCCGACATTATACTTATTTCCGGTAACAAATCTCTGCCACCATGCTTTCTTTACGTTGTTTTTAAGCTCAACGCCAAGATTTCCGTAATCCCATGTGTTAGCCAGACCGCCGTAAATCTCCGAACCGGGATAAATAAATCCGCGTCCCTTTGCCAATGTGACAATCTTGTCCATCGTTTTTTCCATTTTTGAAATCTCCTCGTAATATATATTTTCTTATTCGTTATGAAAAGTTCCTTATCAGCAACTGCCAATCAATAAACTATATAGGAATCTTTGCTGCCTGCGCTTATAAGAGCCGTCTTATCATCAAGAAGTTCGACACCGGCAGAGGAATCTTTTATCTTCGAAGGTGCTATGACCGTAATGTCCATATTTAGTGAAAGCCTTGTTCCGTCATCACTTTCGCTCAGGCTTATCGGGACATTATTGAAATCGCTGTATACTTCGGCATCCTTATATTCCATGACAAGTATAGCTTTGTCATTTTTTATGGTAAGCTTCGAAAGCTTGACTGCATTCTCTTCCGAATGTTTACTGTTGTAATCCGAAATAGATTCGTCTATCAGCTCACGAAGTCCGCTCTCGCTGTAATTCTCCGTATCAAAATCCTCGTTGACCGTTTCCCTGATGGAACCTGATTTTGATATTTTGATCGAATTACCGGAAATAACAGGTCCCGAAAATGCAGAATAGACTTTTCTTATAAGACTTCTTCCACCAAAGAAAAGAAGCGAAACAAAGGCGACTATCACCAGAACAAATACCGTTCTTGCTATATAAGCCTGAATCCTTCTCAGTTTCTGCTTCTTACTCTTCCTTCTGCGTTTCACTTCTTCTTACCTCTGATTTTTGATAAATTCCCAACTCCAAAGAATCATTATATATAACTCTTGTACTAATTTCAAGGCAAAATACTTATTGCAAATCAACTGCCAAACAATTCTTTCATGACTTCAAGGCTTTTTGAGTGAAAATGTATGAACCTGCTTCTGTAAATATCGGCAGCATAAACGAGTTCATCTTCTATATCTTTCCTCAGCTTAAAGCTGTAAAGCTTCTCGGCGGCAGCGGAATATATATAATTTATGGCATGTATCGTGCCCTCCTGAAGCTGCGGATTTTTTAACACTCCCGGAAATTCCCCGTTTACTGCGAGAGTCTTTATCTCGAACACAGCCCTGACAAGATTAAGATCGTATTTGCCCGAAACCAGTGCTCTCAACGACTGGTATAAAAACTTCAGCATTTCAAGGTCATCATTATTTTCACGAGTATAATACTCTGAAAGTTCCAGAAAATAAGAGCCAAGATAATAGGCTTCAAGATTTCCTCGAAGCCCCTCGAAATAATTTATTATTTCCGCATCTCTCAGGTTGTAGGCGGACCTTCCTTCTCCAAGAGAAAAATTCCCAAAAGCAAAGGCCTCTGTAGCTGCCATAAAACGATTCCCGCTTTTTCTCACACCATGAGCAAAAGCCGTAATCTTCCCCCTGTCGGAAGTCAGTATAACAAGTCTTCTGTCATATTCCGAATAATCAACAGCCCTCAGGATAATACCTGTAAGCTTTACAGTCTCGCCCATTTACTGATTATCCTTCTTGTTGTAACCAAAGAAGCGCATCTGCTTTTCATCATTTCTCCAATCCTTACGAACCTTCACCCAAAGCTTCAGAGTAACGCGACAGTCCAAAAGTTTTTCCGCCTCTATTCTTGCTCCTGTGCCGATTTTCTTAAGCATTGCTCCGCCCTTGCCGATAACTATTCCCTTGTGCGAATCCCTCTCACAATAAATAGTTGCATCAATAAAATACATGCCCTTCTTTTCCTTCATGCTGTCAATTTCAACAGCTATGCCATGCGGAACTTCTTCGGACAGATTGCGAAGAGCCTGTTCGCGGATAAGCTCTGAAACAATATTTCTCTCGGTCTCGTCAGTAACCGTATCTTCGTCATAAAAAGGCTCGCCATAGGGCAAAAGGCTGAATACGGCATTTAAGAGCGCATCCTTGCCAATGCTGTGCTTTGCGGAAACAGGGATAATATTCTCAAAAGCCATAACATCTTTGTAGGCATCGATAACAGCAGGTATTTCAGCATTTTTAACCGTATCTGTTTTATTAATTACCAATATTACCGGCACATTTGCCTTTTCGAGTACTTCGGCAATATAGCGTTCACCTGCACCGATAAAGGTTGAAGGCTCTACAAGCCAGAGAACACAGTCAACCTCTTCGATTGTTTTTATCGCAGCCCTGTCCATATACTCACCCAGGGCATTTGCAGCCTTGTGAATACCGGGCGTATCAAGAAATACAATCTGTCCGGCATCAGAAGTATATACTGTCTGCATTCTTTTTCTGGTGGTCTGAGGCTTTCTCGAGGTAATTGCAAGCTTCATACCGATTAAATGGTTCATCAGCGTTGATTTTCCAACGTTAGGCCGGCCAATGATGGTAACAAAACCGGCTCTTTTTTCCTGACTCAATAAAAAATCCTCCGTCATGCTAAAGTTCTGGTCGCTTTGAAAAGCCCTTCACCGCTCCTGATCTTCTCTTCGCTTCCTACTGCAACCACAATATCACTGTCCCTGATAACTGCCGCATAAGGCGCAAGGGAACGTATTACAGCAACATCACAGGAAAGAACCTCGTCACGTTCTCTTTGAACGTCCTCGAAATCATAATTTCCCAAATAGGCAGAAAGACTTCTGAGCCCCTTTGCTTTCGGGTTCAGCGGTGTATCCATATTACTTATCGCGCCGATGACATATTTTGTCATATCTCTTTCGGATGCATCAAAATCCTTAAGATAATCAGCCGCACCATTGAATATTTCTATGGTTTCTTTTAAGTGAGGGTCTCTGTAGGAAACCATGTAAGCGTCACCGCTTCTCGTAAAGGCACTCATGCAGCCGTAAGCCCCGCCTTTGACCCTGATATTCATCCAGAGATAATCATAGCCCATCATTACCTGCAGAACCTTCAGTGCTCCTGTATATTTAAGACCTTTTTTCTTAAAATTGTCGGATTTTGCGACATACTGAACCTGAGAGGCTGTTTTGAAGCCTTCATTTTTATTTTCAGGCTCAAAAGCCCATTTATTTCTGAGTCCAGCTTCATCTGAAAGATCTTTCTTAAATTCTGAAACCTTATCAAATAAAGATTCAAAA
>CAJOPI010000203.1 GCA_905236275.1 uncultured Lachnospiraceae bacterium
AGCGGCGGCGGAAATAATGAGATTGCTGAGCTCGGATATCATATGAATGAACTTTCGGGGGCTCTTGAAAAAAATATATCCGACCTGAAAACAGCAAATAATGAACTTCAGCGCGATATAGAAAAGAAGGAAAAGCTGAATTCGATGCGGCTTGAATTTCTATCTAATGTCACTCATGAGCTGAAAACTCCCATAGCTCTGATACAGGGGTATGCGGAAGGTCTGAGAGACAATATAATGGATGATGAGGAGAGCAGGAATTTCTACTGCGATGTCATCATTGACGAGTCCGGCAAGATGAATAAGATGGTTAAAAATCTTATGACCTTGAATCAGCTCGAATTCGGTGAAGACGAGATCAAGATGGAGCGCTTTGATATCGTCGAGCTCATAAGAAATTCGATCATGGCATCGGATATTATGCTTAAACAGAATAATATAGCAGCTTTCTTTAATGAGAGTGAAAGCGTTTACGTATGGGCTGATGAATTCAAGACAGAAGAGGTTTTCACGAATTATTTCAGCAATGCCATTCATTACTGTGACTATCCGAAGAGCGGAACTGAAGAGGAAAGAAGCGAAAAGCGGATTGAAGTCACTCTGGAAAGAAGGGCTGATATTGTAAGGATATCCGTATTTAATTCGGGAAATCCGATACCCGAGGATTCTTTGGCTCACCTGTATGAGAAGTTTTACAAGGTGGATAAGGCAAGGACGCATGAATACGGCGGTTCGGGAATCGGGCTGTCAATCGTAAAAGCTATCATGAATGCTTTTAATAAGGATTTTGGTGTTAAGAATTATGATAATGGCGTTGCTTTTTGGTTTGAACTTGATGCTAAAGGTGACGCTGCAGATAATTGACGCTTGTATGTGATAAGAGGGTGAGTTATAGGAGGCTATCATGAAAAAATGGGGGGCTTGTATTTTTTCAGCTGCAATCTGTCTTGGTATGCTGGCGGGCTGTGGTTCACAGAACCTTGATATATCTGAAGAAGATGAGGAAAGAGTTATAAATTATGCGGCTACAGTGCTTAATGAGCATAATGCGGCTTCGAGCAGGACTCTTGCAAATCTTTCGCAAAAGGATCTGGAGAGAATAGTCAGGCTTGACCTTGCCGCAGCAGCACAGAAGGCAGGAACCGAAGAAAATGCCGAAGAAAATCCCGATATGGAGAATATGAATCCAGAGGAAAATCCGGATAATCCTGAAAATCCGGACAGTGAAGGGGATAATTCTTCTGAGGGCTCAGAAGCTGAAGCGGTCAAAAGCATAGCCGAGGCAATAGGTCTTGATGCTTTCGATATTTCCTATAACGGATATGAGATAACCGACCGTTATCCGAATGAAGATACCGAGGGAACCTTTACCATATCACCCGGTTCTGATCAGGATTCGCTTCTGGTTGCACATTTCAATATCTTTAATCCGAATTCTGAAACGATGCGTTGTGACATCCTTGACCTGAAGCCTTCGTTCAGATTTACGATAAGCGGACAGAAACACAGCCTGCTTACCACACTTCTTTTTAATGATCTTGTAATGGTTGACGAGGATATTGAGCCGGGTCAGACCTATGATGCGGTACTTATTGCAGAAATCAGCAATGATAAGGCTCAGGAGATCAGTTCACTCGGACTTATCATCAGAAATGATGATGGGAATTATGAAATCCCGTTAGAATGATAATCATACATAATAGAAAAAGGTTCTGCCGGAAATCCGACAGAACCTTTTGTTTTATTTTGCTTTGATAACTACTGTAAAGGAATTCTTTGATCCATCATCCAAAACATATTTAACCTTGTAAATACCTTTCTTAGTAGGTGTAAATTCTGTTCCGGAAAGCATCGAAGCAGTTTTCTTATTAACCTCGATATGGTATCCGATCTGAGCTATATCATATCCTGCTGCATAAGCGGAATAAGATGACTTACCTTTTGTTACGCATACGATTGTCCTGTTGATAAGATCGCTGGGACTTGAAATATCAATCGTTTTATTGGCATACATCCAACCCTTGAAGGAATTAGCATATTTACCGGCCTTTTTTGCGTAACCAACCTTCTTAATCTTTTCGATAGGATAAACGTTAACCTTAAGGGAACTGCCGTTTAAGCTTACCGAAATAACTGACGGGTCTAATTCTGTTGCATTCTTGTTGGCAGCAATCTTTCCGTTTTTAACAGTAATACCTGAATTTGAACTATCCCATGTAGCGGACTTTGCTTTAATCTTTTTGTCGTTTCCGTCATAGAAGATAAATTTATCCTTTGTGCCCTTTTCAATTAATATAGAAGCGTTGTTTGTAAGTATGGTTCCGTTCTTACGCTTAAGAATCACAACTTCTGAAGCAGCATCGCCTGTTACGGCAGTAAGTGCATTTACACAGCCCATGCTGAGTTCGCTTTCGGTATAGTAGTTTCTGTAGGTCTTTCCGTCAAGTGAGTTTACAAGCTTTGTCTCAACGGTTACAGAAGAAGTAGCGGTATTCTTGTCGATAAGCTTGGGATTGGCAGCGAAGATAAGTGCTGCAACACCTGCTGCTACGGGAGTAGCCATTGAAGTACCTGCCATATATGCATAACCGTCATCAACGATACCTGAATCGCCATCATAATCATAAGGTACTGTTGAAAGGTCATCTACGCTTGAATATCCGCCGCCTGTAGCACTTCCACCGGGAGCAATGATATCAACTGTTGGACCATAGTCTGAATAGTATGCAAGCTCAGGGTCTTCAGGTGAATATACATGTCCGCGTGATGAGTATTCAGCATACATTCCGTAACCTGCAGATGCAACGGAGATAACGTTGTCAAGTGATGCAGGATAGCTGTTTGCGGTTGTAGCTTCGTTTCCTGCTGCTGCAAGACATACTGTACCGTTGTTGTGAAGAGCGTTCATGTAGTTCTGGTACATAGCTCTTTCTGAGGGATAATTTTCATATCCGTATCCGCCAAAGCTCATGGAAGCAACATCAACATCCATTTCTGTTGCCTTCTGGATAGCTCTGTAAATTGCGGCTGAAGAAATTCTGCCTGTCTGAGAAATACAGATAGGATAGAGCTTTGCTTCGGGTGCAACACCTGAACCGCCGACATTGTTGTCAAGAGCAGCAGCGATAAGTCCACAGCAGTGTGTACCATGACCAACATAGTCTGTTACATCTGTAGAGCCATCAAGAACATTGTAGGATTCAGCAATGTTTGATTTAAGGTCTTCGTGGTTTACTTCACAGCCTGTATCAAGAACTGCTACCTTAACACCTGAACCCTTTGTTATTGCCCATGCTTCGTCAGCGTGGATGGCATCAAGGAACCACTGCTTTGTGATATATTCATCGTTGTGAGATGAAACACTTTCAATATTTGAAAGTAATTCACCTGACTTTACATCAACGGTTTCAGTCTTAATACCATCAATTTCGCTGATGAGGTTCGGGTGGATAAGAACATCACTGTAAAGCTTTTCACCTGACTCTGCGAAAACCTCAGCTATATCTTTATCAAACTTAAGAATTGCGATATTGTCGGAGAAAGACTCTAATTCAGCGCCATATTCTTCAGCTACCTGCTTTGCATACTCTTCGTCATTAGTTGCAAGAAGAGCTTCGTCAGCAACATAATCCTTGTCGGCTTCAGCTTCTGAAAGCTTTGAGGCGGTATCCTCAAGAACGGCTGCTACTTCAACGCTGCTGAGTCCAAGATCGGTATCATATACAAAACTCTCAGCATCCAAGAACTGAGCTGTGATGCTGTTTTCAAGAGCTGTAATATTAACCTCGTCTACTGACGATACAGCTGCTGCATCCTCCTCGGATACGCTGTTGGCAGAAGTTTCCTCATCTGCTTCTTCTGAAGCGTTGTTTGCGGAAGTCTCCTCGCCTGCTTCTTCAGTTGTTTCGTTTGAATTTGTTTCTTCGACAGCTTCTTCTGCAGTTTCTTCCACAGCAACAGAAGCTTCATTGATGTCAACAATGTCATCTGCGTAAGCAAATGAGCTCGCTGACAAAGACACTGCAACAAACAGTGCGATCAGTTTGTTCAATCTCATTTTCATACTTTCCCTTTCTCCATAAGATTTATAGATTTATTTTTATAGATCTCGGAGCGCAGTATTTCCCCAGCTCCCCGATTCATGCATTTTTAAATATACAATCTGAAATTAACAATGTCAACAAAATATGCTTACAATTTGAGACATCTGTAAAAAAACGTTAATAATTACAATTTTCACTTTCGATTAAATATTGACTTTTGTGCAGATTTTCGTACAATCCTGCATACAGTAGACAGAAACGTTGACCGGTCATCAATTTAAGGAATGGCTTTTATAAGCGAAGCATTATCCTCATCAAGTTCCAGCTCCTTAAAGGTAAAGTCGGACTCATCAGTATTTATAGCAAACGTCAAAAGTTTTTTCGTTTTGACGTTTGCTGCGCCGGATTTTAGCCGCTGAAAGCGGCATATTACCTTGTAAAA
>CAJOPI010000204.1 GCA_905236275.1 uncultured Lachnospiraceae bacterium
CATAGCGGGCTATGTAACTGATTTTGATGTGGTGCAATCAGGCAAAAAGACAAGCAAAATGTAAATTTATTTTGTAACAGTTCCTAAGGATTGTTAACAAAAACCCCTGTAAATGCCGTAAAGCATTTGCAGGGGGTTCTTTTTTATTCACAAAACACTGTCAGTTTTCGGAGCTGAAGGACTGTCTTCATCCTCCGTTCCTTTATTCAGAACTTTTTTATCTTCGCCCGCATCGGGTATAAGACTCGAATCAAATTCCCAGGGCTGATTGGCTTTAGGGCTCTCCTCCTCTTTCTTAAGGCTTACCTTTTCCACAGGTTCAGCCTCCTCCTTCGGAGACGGAGATTCCTCTTCGGGTCCCTCTATTCCCTTCTCGGCGCGGAAAATCTTCATAAATTCCTTACCTGTGATCGTTTCCTTCTCGATAAGGAAATCCGCAAGCTTGTCGAGAATAGCCCTGTTTTCACTTAATAGCGACTTTGCTTCTCCATAAGCTTCCTTAAGAATCTTGGATACCTCTTCATCTACTGCGGCAATCGTTTCATCAGAGCAGTCAAGAACGGTACGTCCGCTGAGATACTGGTCTTCAACCCTCGCAAGTCCCATAAGCCCGAATCTCTCACTCATTCCGTAGCGGGTTACCATGTTCTTTGCAAGATTCGTTGCCTTTTCAATATCATTGGCAGCACCGGTAGTAACCGTATCAAAAACTATTTCCTCCGCTGCACGTCCTCCCACAAGGGAAACTATCATATCATGAAGCTCATCCTTGCTCTCCAGATACTTTTCCTCTTCGGGAACATTCATAACATAGCCGAGAGCTCCCATAGTTCTGGGAATTATCGTTATCTTCTGGATGGGCTCGCTGTTTTTCTGGAGCGCGGATACGAGAGCATGACCGATTTCGTGATAAGAAACTATCTTCCTCTCCTTCTGGCTCATTATCCTGTCCTTCTTTTCCTTACCGACGAGAACGACCTCAACGGCATCAAGAAGGTCTTTCTGATTTACAAGCCCGCGTCCTGATTTAACAGCATTTATCGCAGCTTCATTAACCATGTTTGCAAGATCGGAGCCCACAGCTCCGCTCGTTGCCAGCGCGATAGCATCAAAGTCAACGCTTTCATCCATTTTTACATCTTTTGCATGAACCTTAAGCGTTTCAACCCTTCCCTTGAGGTCAGGCTTGTCAACAATTATACGTCTGTCAAAACGACCCGGTCTGAGAAGAGCCTTGTCAAGTGTCTCAGGTCTGTTCGTTGCTCCGAGGATAAGAATACCTTTGGAGGAATCAAAACCGTCCATTTCTGCAAGGAGCTGGTTCAATGTCTGTTCCCTCTCGTCGTTTCCTCCGTATCTCGAATCCCTCGATTTACCAATGGCATCAATCTCATCAATAAAGATAATGCAGGGTGCATTTCTGTCAGCTTCCCTGAAAAGGTCTCTTACACGCGATGCACCGACACCGACGAACATTTCCACGAAGTCGGAACCTGCAAGAGAGAAAAAGGGCACATGTGCTTCACCTGCTACAGCCTTTGCAAGAAGAGTCTTACCTGTTCCGGGAGGTCCCACGAGAAGTGCTCCCTTTGGAAGTCTCGCACCGATTTTTACATATTTTCCCGGATTGTGAAGGAAATCAACTACCTCCTGAAGCGACTCCTTTGCCTCATCCTGTCCTGCAACGTCCTTGAAGGTCACACCTGTTTCCTTCTGAACATATACCTTCGCATTGCTCTTGCCTACACCCATTATTCCGCCGGAGCCGCCCATACGTCTGGTTGCCAGATGAAGTATCACGAATACGACGATTATCGGAAGGATATAATTTAAGAATATCGCAAGAAGGGCACCCGAAATATCCGGAACCTCTCCGGTAAAGTCCACCCCTGCCGCGCTCAGACGGTCAACAAGGTTCGGGTCCTCAACAACTCCCGTATAATAGGTCTTTTTCAGAGGTGAAAGATTCAGCCTTCCCGAAATTCCCGTAGAGGAACTGTCCTTCGGATAAATAATTATTCTGTCAGACTCAAGCTTCACGCTCTCAACAGTTCCCTCATTTACCATATTTAAAAAACTGCTGTAGCTTATCTCCTCGGTCGTGGAGCTTGTTACCAGCGAGCTCAGCGCATTCATGCAAAGAAGCGTGACTATCGTGGCTATCACCATTATAATAAGTGTCTGACGGTTCCTCGGATTTTTCTTGTTTTGATTATTATTTCCATTGTTATTTTCGTTCAATATGTTATCCTGCCTTTTCTAAGGAACTGTATATTACATCTATACATACAGTTTCTAAACAATACAAAATCAGAAGCGTGTACCTACTGAATAGATACACGCTTCTAATTATATGACAGAATTTGTTAAAAGTAAACTTTTATCGTCTTCATAGCCGTTCGGATTGTTTTTCTGGAAGTTCCATGAGTCGCGGCACATATCCTCGATATCGAGTTCCGCCTTCCAGCCAAGCTCCTTTTCAGCCTTTTCCGGTGAGCAATAGCAGCTTGCAATGTCTCCGGCACGTCTCGGCTTGATAGAATAGGGAATCTTGATGTCGTTTACCTTCTCAAAGGTCTTAACGATATCAAGTACCGAATATCCATGACCTGTTCCGAGATTGCAGATAAAGCAGCCCGGATTGGTTCTCAGCTTGTCGATAGCCTTTACATGTGCTTTTGCAAGGTCTACCACATGAAGATAATCCCTTACTCCTGTACCGTCCGGTGTATCATAGTCATCACCGAAAACTCCGAGTTCGGGAAGCTTTCCTACTGCAACCTGAGTTATATACGGCATCAGGTTATTCGGTCTTCCGTTCGGGTTCTCCCCTATCCTGCCTGACTTATGGGCTCCGATAGGATTGAAATAGCGGAGAATTACCATATTCCAGCTCGGATCTGACTTCTGCATATCTATAAGTATCTGTTCAAGCATCCACTTCGTCCAGCCGTATGGATTTGTACAGATTCCCTTCGGGCATTCTTCGGTTATCGGTATGATCGCAGGATCACCATATACCGTTGCAGAAGATGAGAATACAAAGTTCTTTGCCCCATGCTTTCTCATTACATCAAGAAGGGTAAGGGTTCCGCCTATATTGTTGTTGTAATATTCCCATGGCTTTTCTACCGATTCACCGACAGCCTTCAGGGAGGCAAAATTAATTACTTCCTGAATATCGTTTTCGGAGAAGATTTTTTCAAGGTCCTCTCTTGAATTTATATCGGCATTATAGCTCTTGACTTTCTTTCCCGTAAGCTCTTCCACTCTTCTCAGTGCTTCAGGGGAAGAATTCGAATAGTTATCCATTACGATGGCATCATAGCCGCCTTCCAAAAGCTCAACCAATGTATGTGAGCCAATGAAGCCCGCTCCGCCTGTTAAAAGTATTGACATCCTGACCTCCTTCGTCTTGTAGAGACTGAATTCATTATAACATCATTTTCCCTTAATGTAATAATCTATTGTTGTCATCACATACACTTTTGTTGCAAAAAGCTCAGAACCCCTGATACAATACGGTCGTCTTCGTACCGATGAAAACAGCATAAAGAACAATGCTGACTTCTATGGATAACAGCAATATTTTTGCCCAGACAGGCAGTTTTTCAAATAATCCATTCATCTGTTATTTACCCATTCCCATCATAAGTCCTATCACGTCATAGCCCACGAAACTGAAGGACAGGCAGACATAAGCGCAGGTCCATACGTGTTCGAAGATTTTCACGCCCGTCTTCTTCTCGTATTCCTTAAATCCCTTCTTGCCATACTTCTTCTTAAGCCGGTTGCTGTAAACCGAGGAGAGTACTACTCCCAGTCCTTCAAGCAGACCATACACAAGATAATTCAGATTCGTCCCATGCCAGATACCGGCTATGAGAAATGTTGCAAAAAGTGCTGCGCACTGTGCTTCAAAAAGTCTTTTCCTGAAAGATCCGCTTAAAAGAGCCTTTATTATCGGGCTGTAGATGTAATCCCTTATCCATTCCGAAAGCGAGATATGATGCCTGTTCCAAAATTCCACCATAGAACGCGCAAGATAAGGTCTGTCAAAATTTTCCTTAAGCGTCATCCCCGAAAGCCTCGCGCCGCCGACCACGATATCGCAGTAGCCCACAAAATTAAAGTAGATAAAAAGAGCGTTAAAAATCGAAAAAATCAGATATATTACAGCTGACTTGAAGATATTTCCCGCCTTCGGTATCCTGTCAAACCAGTACGCACTCCACGAGGACATCAGTGCCGATATAACATAAACCTGAATATAGCCAAAGATTATCCTCTGAAAAACGGAAAGCATCCTGTCAGTATCAAGCTCCGGAATATCCTCCCTGTAAAAATCATTTACAAAATCCTCATAACGCATTATGGGACCCGCCATTATCGTATAAAAGGACAGGAGATAATTCAGATAATCCGCAAGACTCAGTCTCACCTTCGATTCCTTCAGATAAGCATACTGCATGGTGTAGTCAACCTCTCTGAAAAGAAGGTAAGAGAGCCCCAGAAACTTAAGCACCGGAGAATAGGGCAGATACCTGAATATAAATATCCAGTCATAATGCATAAGGTAAAGAAAGACTGCAAGCATCAGGACATAAAAAATACGCCTCGCAATAAGAGACTTCCTGCCGTTGTTCGAAATAAGCGGTGCCGCAAAATAAGGAATCAGAACCCACGCCGCAGCTGTCGCTGCTGATGCTATATCCTTGAAGGTCAGTGCAAACACCGCGATATTTACAGTTAAAAAGACCTCTCTTCTATAAATCCCCGAAAACCTGAGCACTACAGGCACCAATATCAGGAGAACGGCAAAGAAAAGCCCTCCCACACTAAATTCAAGCATTGGTTTTCTTTCTGTCAATAAGCTTTATGAACTCGCCGACATTTTTAAGCTTCATTACCTCTACCGTCGAAAACTTGCAGGCAAACTCTTCCTCTACGGCAACTATAAGCTCGACATGTGTAAGGCTGTCCCATTCCTCTATATCCTCTGCGGTAGTTTCATCATTTATGCTGATTTCTTCGTCATCAAAGACCTCTCTCATGACCTTTTCTAATCTGCTTTTTGTATCCATATCTTTTCCTCTGCTTTCTTATTCACGTCATATTGATAAAGAACTCTTTCACTGTCCTCCAAAGGCACAAATCCAAGCTTTGCATAAAAGCCCTCTACCATTCCGTTTTTTTTCGTCTTGATATACTCTCCGACTATCCTCCTGCAGCCCATCCTCTTCGCTTCTTCTATAACCCTTCCAAAAGCAAAATTTTCCACCGAGCGTTTCAGAACCCTGCAGGACATACACCAGTTGTCAATAAAGCAGTCGTCTTCATTGAGTCCTTCTATTCCGGAGCCTTTTTTTAGAATTATACAGGAAATAATTCCATATTGGGAAAATTTATCTGAAAGAGAAACATAAAGGCATGAAATATCGTCCTTTCCAAGCATTTCCCC
Source organism: uncultured Lachnospiraceae bacterium (assembly GCA_905236275.1). Taxonomy (GTDB): domain Bacteria; phylum Bacillota; class Clostridia; order Lachnospirales; family Lachnospiraceae; genus NK4A144. Next base: position 5,462 of record CAJOPI010000204.1, read on the forward strand.
AATCTCGCCCTCCGAATAACGCTGTGTACGAAGGTTGAACTGGTTTGATTTATTGGTAAGCTGGGCAAATCTCTCGATCTCGTTTTCACCCACCCTGTCGCATTTCCCTTTCATTTCAAGGGCTTTAAGATATTCATCATAATCAACGAAGGAGGACATCATTTCTTCGCGCTTTGCGTTCTGGATATAGGAATCGGAACGTTCCCTGTCCTCTTTTGTTATTGCCGCCCATTCAAAAGCCGCCGCGCTGTCAAGTGCGCGCACATAGTTCTCAGCCTCTTCCGGAACCTCTATAACCGTAACCCCCGGACAGAACTTCCTTATTATTTCCCGCTCAGCCGGATTGTCATCAAAAAAGACGAGCGTATCCATGCCTATATTCAGGCTCTTCGCAATATAACCCATATTGGAAGCCTTGTCATTCCAGTTGGCAACAAAGCAGGCTATATCATCCAGCTTCAGTATCATATCGGGATTTGAAAGGAAAGGTTCCTTTGCAGTTTCCTCATCATTCTTCGAATTAACCGCAAGAATAACGCCTCTTTTTTTTAATTCAAGGCAATAGCTCTGAAAATGCCTGTAGGCTTCACCCAGAGGATTATGCGGGTCAATCTCGATTCCCATCGCCCCGTCATCACCTACAACTCCTCCCCAGAGGGTATTGTCAAGGTCAAGTACAAGGCATTTATTTGTATGTCCGTTAAGAGCCTTGATGATCCTCGTCATCTCGGCTGCAACAGGACCTAAAAAATCCATGTTGAATCCCTGTTTCGTGAGGAAATAGCTGCCCTCGTCAAACCAGTTCTTCTTTCCATAGTAGGAAGAGAAATATTCCATATCCACGATATGAACGTTGGACGGATGCTCCTCCGTCATTGCAAGGTTAAGTCTCCTCATAAGAGAAAGCGAGGAATCCTTGTAGGCTGTTTCAAGCGCACCCAAAGGTCTCGTAGTCCTTGTCGCAAAATTCGTCTGTATAATCGTCACACCGGG
>CAJOPI010000205.1 GCA_905236275.1 uncultured Lachnospiraceae bacterium
AGATGTTCTTTCATATGCACTCTTCCCTCAGGTTGCAGTTGAATTCTTCAAATACCGCAAGGCACAGCAGGAAGGCGTTGATATAACAAAGGCTGATAAGGCAAACGGAGCATATCCGGTATAAGTTTTTTGTGAGATATTTTTGATAATTTATGGATACCCCGATATTGACATTAGTGTCGATATTGGGGTATTCTTATTCATTAGAAAAAAACTTATAATACTATGACAGAGGTTTGCGATGATAGAGATTAAGCCATACAGCAGAGGAGTTTATTATTACGAGACGGACAGAATGGGAATCGTGCATCATTCGAATTATATAAGGTGGTTCGAAGAGGCAAGGGATGACTTTATGAGGCAGATAGGAATGCCCTACAGTAAGTTAGAGGAGAGGGGAATAATAATCCCCGTACTTTCTGTATCAGCCCAATATCGTAAGCATCTTACCTATGAGGATAAGTTCACGATTCAGCTCCATTGCAGGAAGTTTACAGGTATTAAATCCTTTTTTGAATATGAAGTCTTTGATGAAGAGGGGAATCTCTGCGTGACCGGAGAAAGCTCACACTGTATGCTTAACAGTGAGCTTAAGCCCTTCAGATTCAAAAAGGAATTTCCTGATGTCTATGAAAGATTTGCCGAGGCGGCAGAGGAAGGACCGAAGGCTTGAAGAAGGTTATAGTTGTCGGCGGTGGTGCTGCCGGAATGATGGCTGCGGTCATGGCTGCGAGAAAAGGTGCAGCAGTTGAAATATTTGAAAAAAACGAAAAACTTGGCAAGAAAATATTTATAACGGGAAAAGGCAGAGGGAATCTTACCAATGCCGGAGATATGGAAACCGTAAGGGGAAGCATCTGTTCAAACCCTAAGTTTATGTATTCCGCATTTAAGAATTTTTCCAATGAAGACACTCTTGATTTCTTTCATGAACTTGGACTTAGAACAAAGATTGAGAGAGGAGAGAGAGTATTCCCTGAAAGCGACCATGCCTACGAGATTACCGAGGTGATGAGTCGTGAGTTGAGAAAATTAAGGGTAAAAATCAGGCTTTTCAGTCCGGTTAAGGAATTAATCGTAAGAAACGGCGAATGTCAGGGCGTTGTGGACTCCGAGGGTGAAGGTCATTCAGCAGATGCGGTAATTGTCGCAGCGGGAGGACTATCCTATAGTTCGACCGGCTCGACGGGAGACGGCATGAAATTCGCTTCAGCACTGGGACTTGACGTTGCGGAGACCTCACCGTCGCTCGTTCCCTTTAACTGCAAGGAATCTTTTGTAAAGGAAATGCAGGGCTTATCCCTTAAAAATACCGGGCTTAGGATAACCGCAGGGAAAAAGGAGCTTTACAGCGATTTCGGAGAAATGCTATTTACCCATTTTGGAGTGAGCGGTCCCATGATATTGTCTGCGTCGGCATGGGTTGACAGGAAATATTTTAAGAATGAGATTATGCTTCACCTTGACCTGAAACCCGCATTAACTGATGAACAGCTTGATGCGAGGCTTATACGGGAATTCGAAGAGAACAGGAAGAAGGAGTTCAAGAATTCCCTGATTAAGCTCTTTCCCTCGAAGATGATTCCGGTCATGCTGAAAAGAAGCGAAATAAGCCTGAATAAAAAGTGCGCGGAGATATCACATGAGGAACGAGCGAGACTGAGGGAGCTTATAAAAGATTTTACCATGACGGTAACCTCGCTTCGCGGCTATGAAGAGGCAATTATCACAAAAGGCGGCGTTAGTGTAAAAGAGATAAATCCAACGACGATGGAATCTAAAAAAATCAGGGGACTCTACTTTGCAGGAGAGACCTTGGATATTGACTGCGTCACCGGAGGCTTTAATCTCCAGGTCGCATGGAGCACCGGAGCCGCCGCCGGACGAAGCGCGGGAAGTGTAAACTGATATCGTCACAATTTATGACCCAATAAAGAAAGGAAACGAAAATGCCATACAACATAGGAATAGACGGACCGGCAGGAGCCGGCAAAAGCACTATAGCAAAGAAGGTAGCAGCAAAAAAAGGTTATATTTATGTGGATACCGGAGCAATGTACAGGGCAATGGCATTGTTTATGCTTGAAAAAAAAGTCAATTTATCTGATACGGAAGCTATTGGGAAAAACTGTGAAAATGCCGATATATCAATAAAGTATGAAAACGGCGTACAATGCGTATACTTAAACGGAGAAAACGTAAACGACAGGATACGGACACCCGAGGTTTCTGCGGCGGCTTCGAAGACCTCTGTAGTTAAGAAGGTCAGAGAAAAGCTAGTATCACTTCAGCAGGCATTGGCAGCAAAAACAAGCGTTGTGATGGATGGAAGAGATATCTGTACAAAGGTTCTTCCTGATGCGGATGTGAAGGTATATCTGACGGCTTCTGTCGAAGTCAGGGCAAAGAGACGTTATGACGAGCTTGTCGGCAAGGGCGAAAGCTGTGATCTCACAGAAATCGAAAAAGACATTGCTGAGAGAGACCGTCGTGACATGACCAGAGAAGAGTCTCCGCTTGTCAAGGCTGACGGAGCGGTCGAGATAGACTCCTCCGACATGACGATCGATGAAGTTGCCGATAAGATTCTTTCACTTTGCAGGGAATGACAGGGGGAAAGCGTTTTGGAAGTTATCGTAGCGAAGAGTGCCGGCTTCTGCTTTGGCGTAAAAAGAGCTGTTGAAACAGTTTACACAGAAATTGAAAACGGCGGAAAAATATATACTTATGGCGAGATAATCCATAATGAAGAGGTTGTAAGAGATTTCGAAAAAAAAGGTGTTGCTGTTCTGCACGACAGGGAAGAACTTAAGGCGGTGGAAGAAGGAACCGTAATTATCCGCTCACATGGAGTTTCCAAGGATATCTATGAATTGATAGAAACGAAGGAAAAAGTCAAGCTGGTTGACGCGACCTGTCCCTTCGTCCTGAAAATTCATAAGATTGTTGAGGAAGAGAGCCGAAAGGGAAAGAATATCGTCATAATCGGCGATAAAAATCATCCGGAGGTTCAGGGGATAATGGGATTTTCGGAAACACCCGTATCCGTTGTACAGACAAGGGAAGAGGCAGAAATGCTCAAACTTCCCGAAAATCAGGAGACCTGTATAGTATCTCAAACAACATTTAATTTTAAGAAATTTAAGGAATTAGTTGAAATCTTGACAAAAAAAGGTTATACTGTAAATACTGTGAACACAATTTGCAGCGCAACTGAGGAGAGACAGAGCG
>CAJOPI010000206.1 GCA_905236275.1 uncultured Lachnospiraceae bacterium
ACAGGGCGGTCCTGAAACAGGAGATAATGAAACAGGAGAATCAAATACTCCGGTTTCAGTACTAAATGATAATGAATCTACAGACCGGGTTGAACCTGAGAATAAGACCTTCTTTATGTCCGCAGATCTTGATACCACAAGGATCAACCGGGATGTTCAGAAACTTGTGGAGGAGGTTATAAGCCACCTTTCATCTGTAGAAGGCAGTACGGTCGAAGTATCCCTTGAGGTAAACATGACTGCTCCAAACGGAACACCGACATCAACTGTAAGAACAGTAACGGAAAACTGCCAGTCCCTTCATGTGAGGCAGTTTGGGTTTGATGACTGAATAAATCCTTTTACCAGACGATGGGGCAGAGGGGTGAAAAGAATGAAAACTATAAATAAAATCATATACTATACTATTCTGCTATGTTTGCTTTTTTCAATTAAAATTATGGCAGCGGAGCATAATATTTCAGAAGCTACATCTTCCTGGGATCTTAATAATGAAGGCACCGTAAAAGGATACTGGTTTGAAGAAGACCGTCATTTGGAGATACAGGGAAATGGATATACCGGCTCTAATCTTAATGGAAGTGTAGATAGTGCGATAATAAGGTCTGTAAATATTGGGAGCGGCGTAAAGGCTGCCGGACAATATACCGCCAACAGTATGTTCTTTCAGTGGTATGATCTTCAGGGTGTCACCTTTGAGGATGCTGCCGGATTCACAGAAGAGATTACGGATATGAATCAGATGTTTGGATCATGTTACGCTCTTAAAAAAGTTGACCTTTCAGGCTTTAGCACCTCAAATACAACCTGTATGTCGTATATGTTCTGCGATGCCAAGAACCTTGAAAGCGTAGACATCAGTGGCTTTGATACATCAAACGTGACTAATATGAGCGGCATGTTTTGGGGGTGCGATAACCTTAAATCGGTAAAGTTGGACGGTATAGACACCTCAAAGGTAAGTGATATGGGGCTGATGTTTTCCGGCTGCAAAAGCCTTACATCGGTAAACCTTAAAGGCTTGAATACATCCGATGTACATGATATGTGGGGAATGTTCGAGAAATGTGAGAGCCTTATGGAACTGGATCTGTCAACATGGAATACATCTTCATGCGTAAAATATATGGGGATGTTCCAGAAATGCAAATCACTCAAGAACCTTGATATTAGCGGGTTTGACATGTCAAAGGATTATGATACGTCATCAACCTATATGTTAGAGGATTGCGATGCACTTGAAAAATTGATCACACCGAAAGTTGGAGCAACGAATACACATCTTCCCAAGACTATGTATGACAGTAATGGAGCTACATATAAGCGGTTGCCTGCCACTTCAACTACTCTGTATGGATCATTTTCAGAGAGCGGAGCTACTGCCATAATTATCGAAGATAAGACCATAGCTCCTAAAAAGACCATTTCCATCAAATCAGAGCTTATGGAGATTTATAAGCAGGCTTTCCCTGACGCTGTAGTAAAGAAAGTTAAATTTAAGTCAAGTGATAAAAAAATCGCTAAAGTCGACAAAAAAGGTATAGTCACTGGAAAGAAGAAAACTGGGACGGCAAAGATTACTATGTACGTCAAGACTCAGATAACCATCACAAAGAGCAACGGAAAGGCTAAAAAGAAGCTGAGCAAATGGACTGAAGCAGGGTCAGTAAATATAATCAACACCGGAAATATATGATAGGAAGACTGTAAAGAAAGGAAATAATCTATGGGAGCAACAATCAAGGGAGCAGAATACCCGATATCAGAAATATTCAGTCAATACTTTGACTATATTATTCCGAATTTTCAGCGCCCTTATGCGTGGACGGAGGAGGAAACGAAAAAACTATTTACTGATCTGTATGATTTTTATACAGGACAGCCCGAAGATGAGCAGTATTTCCTTGGCAGCATTGTATTATATAAGCCGGATGAAAAAAAGCCGTTTTCTGAGGTTATAGATGGTCAGCAAAGATTAACAACACTGACAATCCTTCTTGCAATAATTACTTCTATGATTCCACAGGAGGATGACTATTCCCGGGAAAAGGGATGGAAATAACTGGATAGTCGCATGGAGGTATATTCCAACGGGTTCTTCCAGTAACGCTGATGAAATAGATCTTGTACCGGATTTTAAGGCGATGAATGATGCTGCCATTGCTCTCGCCGATGATGAAAAACGCAGGGCATTCGTGGAGAGATCAATTAAAGTTATAGAGGAAACCATACTTTTACTGCTGAGAGAGGATAAGACATGAAAGTGAAACTTGATGAAATAATAGATGCTCTTGAATGGGTTGATGCTGATACACAGGCTTTCTTAAATACTGAGACCGGTGAAACCGTCATGTGGATGGAGTATGGTGATAATGACATAGACGAAGAGGAACTGGAAGATGAAAAGTATATCCGTCTCCCGGATCAGTTTGAGATCAACGAATATCATATGATGGAGAGCTTCGCATATGACCGTGATGAAAGGCTTGTGAATGCAATCAAAGGAAGTGGGGCGTTCCGGCGGTTCAAAGACATGGCTGAAGAAATAGGGCTCATTGACGACTGGTATGAATTCCGTGATAACTGCTACAGGGAGCGTGCCGAGGAATGGTGTGAAAGCCACGGTATAGAGTGGGAATAATGCAAGAGGAACAGAATATGAATGTCACAAAGGACAAATTATACGATGCCGCATTCAGATACAAGAAAGCCGGATTATGGAAGAAACTGTGGGATAACGATGTATTTGCTGTAAAGCTTAGCAGTGGAGAAACAGGCTTTATTTCCATTCTCGGGAAAAATGGGGAATACAATGCCCTGAATCTGTATATCGGAGAGGAAGGTTTCCGAAGCTATCGAAAAATGGCTGATTATGCAACAGATTTTAACAGATCCCCCTTTAAGGATCATGAGATGCTTCTCCAGCAGGTATGCCTTCAGATGGCACTGGAAGAAAAGGATTTCATTATGCCGGAAGAACTGGATGAAGTAAGGGCTTATGCAAAGAAAAACGATATAAGGCTTTCCGGTAAGAATGCTTATCCTCAGTTTGTCAAATATGAAAGGTTCTGCCATCCCTGGAAGGTAAAAACAGATGAGGATGCGAAAGCTCTTTATGAAGCGCTGGAGGTGGCAGCTCTTGTCGCAGAAGAGCTGAAGCATAAAAAGCCAGTTGATATCGGGATTGGAAGGATCCAGCCTTTTACGGAAGAAGTACCGCTTTTTAACGTAAAGGACGGGAAACTGCAATCATTAGGATATGTTCCGCTTCCACAGAATGCTGAGGAAGAGTATTCTCCGGTAATTGCAGAAAGCGAACTGGATGTTGCAAAGCTTAAAAAGCTTAAGAAGAAAGGAACATGGGAAACGGAACTTATAACCATGATGAAACCGGTACAGGAGGATTCGGAAGAGACGCCGTATTATCCTCTTATGCTCCTTGTTGTGGGAAGCAGGGACGGATATATGCTGCCGGTACCGATGATAGAGCGGGCTGATAAGAACCCGCAGGGACTGCTGACATCGTTTGCGGAAGGCTGGAAAAAGTTTAGATACGGACCAAAGGAGCTGAGATGCCGGGATGAAAGGACATTCGCCCTGTTAAAGGATATCTGTGAAAAGAGTGGGATCGGGATAAAACTATATGAAGGTGCAATGCATGCGCTGGACGATGCAGAGAATGCGCTGCTTGAAAGAACCGAAGGTGCAGACGAGGATCAGGTAATGGATATGGTGGGTTCCCTTCTTGAAATAAGCGATGAGGAACTGAGATCTATGCCGCAGCCTCTCGTTGACCAGCTCTGGTACATGATAGAAAATGACATGCTGCCAGAG
>CAJOPI010000207.1 GCA_905236275.1 uncultured Lachnospiraceae bacterium
GAAGGTCATGACCTTTGCGGGCGGAGTTATAATGTTTCTTGGAATAGCAACACCTTTGAATCCGGTAATCTTTGTGACGACCGGAGCACTTTTCATAGTTGGCGGAAGGCTGATGTCTCACCAGCTTGAAGAACAGAAGATAGAGACGGAAGTAGACAAGGAAGAGGTTTCCGCAGAGGAGATCAGAAAACCGGAAAATGTCGTTTCGCTTTTGAATGTTGACCCGATAGAGCTGGAATTCGGTTATGGAATCATACCCCTTGCCGATGTTAACCAGGGCGGAGACCTGCTTGACAGAGTCGTAATGATAAGACGTCAGGTTGCACTTGAGCTTGGTACTGTAGTTCCCATCATAAGACTCAGGGATAATATCCAGCTGAATCCGAACCAGTACGTTATCAAGATAAAGGGTGTACAGGTGGCAGACGGTGAAATTCTTTTCGACCACTATATGGCGATGAATCCCGGTTATGTAGAGGAAGAGATAGCCGGAATACCCACCTTCGAGCCTTCCTTCCATCTTCCGGCAATCTGGATAACGGAAGGACAGAGGGAGAGAGCGGAATCCGTAGGCTATACCGTAGTAGATCCTCCTTCGATCATTGCAACACACCTGACGGAGGTTATAAGGGAACACATTGCGGAGCTCCTTACAAGAGAGGATGTACACAACCTTATCAACAACCTGAAGGAGTCGAACCCGTCTGTTGTTGATGAGCTTACACCGAAGCTTTTGGGACTCGGAGACATTCAGAAGGTATTGCAGAATCTTTTGCAGGAGAGCGTTTCCATCAGAGACCTGCTTACGATATTTGAAACACTTGCAGACTACGCACCGACCACAAGAGATACGGACGTGCTTACGGAATATGTAAGACAGTCACTAAAAAGGGCGATCAGTGCCAAATTCTTCCCGGGCGGTGAACCTACAAGCGTCATAACCTTAGATCCTAAGGTTGAAAAAGAGATAATGGATTCCGTAAAGCAGACAGAGCAGGGTGCATACCTGACCCTCGCTCCCGACAGGATAAAAGCCATAACCTCGGCATCGGAGAAAGAGATAAAGAAACTGGAGGATCTCGGTAAAAACGCGATCGTAATTACCTCTCCGATAGTCAGAATCTACTATAAAAAGCTTACGCAGGACTATTTCTCAGACCTCATCGTTATATCCTATAACGAGGTAGAGAGCAGCGTCGAACTACAGTCCATCGGAATGATAACTGCATAACTAAAAATACTAAGGGGAAAATATGATAATCAAGAAGTTTGTTGGGAAAAATGAAGAAGAGGCGACGGCTGCCGCAAAAAAAGCACTGGGGGAAAAAGCGGTAGTGATGAACGTGAGGGATATCAAGAAAAAGGGCATAACAGGCCTCTTTTCGAAGCCTCAGGTAGAAGTGACTGCTGCGATAGAAGAAATGACCGATACTGTGGTCGCGAACGATAAGCCGATAAACCTTCCGCCAAATCTGAAGGCAATGCAGAAAAAACATGAAGCAGAGCCGGCAGAAGAAGAGAAGGAAGAAAAAGAAGACAGTGCGATAGAAAATAAGCTTGAAAGTCTTCAGAGCCTCATAGAAAAGCAGATGAAACAGAAAAGTGAGGCAGCGGAGGAAGAAGCAGTACAGGCTAATGGAGAAGAAAAAAGGGAGAAGGACGAGGTGGAGAGATTCCTTACATTAATCTGCGACACACTGGAGGACAACGAAGTCAGTGGAAAATATGCACGTTCACTTGCTGATGAAGTTGAGAAACTGAATAAACCGGGTGTCAGCATAGATTTTATGCTGTCGAGCATATATCAGAAGCTTGTCCTTAAATTCGGGGAGACAAGGACAATAGCAAAGACAGGAAACGGTCCCGAAGTAGTATTCTTTATAGGACCTACCGGAGTCGGAAAAACAACGACCATAGCAAAAATCGCATCAAAATTCTGCGTAAGCGACAGGGCAAAGGTGGCACTCCTTACGACCGATACCTATAGGGTAAAGGCGGCAGAGCAGCTCAGAACCTATGCGGATATCCTGAATGTACCCTTCAGGATAATATATGAGTTAGAAGATCTTGACAGTGCATTGGATGAATTCGTGGACTATGACTATATACTCGTTGATACGGCAGGACATTCGCCGAAAAACGACGAGCAGATAGAGAGCCAGAGACAGTTCATAGACATGGCAATGGAAGACTTCAACGTGCAGGTATATCTGGTACTTTCGGTAACTACCAAATACCGCGACCTTATAAATATCGTTGACAAATATTCCTATGCCAATGATTACAGACTTATATTCACAAAACTTGATGAAACGACAGCACTCGGAAATATGCTTAACCTGAAGCTCTATACAGGTGCGGATGTTTCCTATATAACCAACGGACAGGATGTTCCCGACGACATAAGTGAATTTAACGCTCAGAAAATCGTGAGGTCACTTTTGGAGAACAAAAGCTGAACTCAGTTAAAGGATTTTAAGAGAGTTTGACAATGACAGGCATGGAGGGAACAGATTTGGATCAGGCTGAAAAATTAAGGAATATAATAAAAAAGAGCCAGGTCGCGGACAATCAGAAGACAAATACCACAAGAGTATTTACCGTAACTTCCGGTAAGGGCGGAGTGGGAAAATCAAACGTATCCATAAATCTTGCGGTTCAGTTCAGGAAACTGGGTAAACGTGTAATAATTTTTGATGCTGACTTCGGTCTCGCGAATATTGAAGTAATGTTCGGTGCAATACCGAAATACTCACTGGCAGATGTAATATACAGAGGCAAGGATATAAAAGATGTCATCACCTACGGCCCCATGGATATAGGCTTTATTTCCGGAGGCTCAGGCGTGATAGGCATGAACAATCTGAATGCGGATTCCGTAAATTTCCTTATCAGGAATATTTCGAAACTCGATGAACTTGCTGATATAATAATAATTGATACAGGTGCGGGAATTTCAGAAAACGTCGTGCAGTTTCTTTTAGCTTCCGAGGAGATAATACTTATAACGACTCCGGAACCGACCTCGATAACCGATTCCTACTCACTCTTAAAGGCACTTAAGACAAACGTGAGATTTAATAAGGACCTGATAACACTGAGGGTTATAGCGAATAAGGTTGACAGTACGGAAGAGGGAAACCAGCTCTATAAAAAGCTGAGCACAGTTGTCACACAGTATCTTGACATACCGATGAGCC
>CAJOPI010000208.1 GCA_905236275.1 uncultured Lachnospiraceae bacterium
CGTAGCTCGCTACGCTTCATTCCTCTTCCTTGCAATTGAAAGTTTATCCTGCGCAATTGTACATGTTATTTATCTACAGTTCCTAAGGACTCCCGGGGGTAAAATTTATGCTTGAACTTGACCTTACTGACAATGTCGATGTGGACTTTCGTGAAGAATTCGAGGCAAGTGCGCTCTCTGACTATTCACTCGAAAACCTGCTCGACCTTGCAAAGCTTGAAAAAATACAGGAAGCTCTTTCCAAAGCTACCGGCATAGCCATGGTTACCGTTGATTATAAAGGTAATCCCATAACCAGAGAATCAAATTTTTCGGATTTTTGTCTTGAAAGGCGTAAGATTAAAATCTGCAAGCAGAACTGCTTTTTCTCTGATGCCTATGGGTCCTTAAAGGCTGCCATGCTGAATACCCCTTATATCTATAAGTGCCCTGCGGGACTTATAGACTGTGCCGTTCCGATCATTTTCCAGAATAACCATCTCGGGGCGGTGCTTATGGGGCAGGCAAAATGCTGTGGGGATACGGATTCCTTAGAGCAGGTCAACAAAATGATTCAGGCAGAGGTTGACTTAAATGAATACCCCCGTCTCAAAAAACTTTTTGATGAGGCAAGAATCATTGATATAAGTCAGATGCGTCACACAGCTTCCCTGATGAAAACCATCGTGGACGAAATGATTGAAAAACAGTTTACAAAAAGAAAGCAGGAAGAATTGTACAGCCGTATCGATTCACTCAGAAATAAAATGCTCCTTATGACGGACAGGCTGAAAAATAAAAAGAACGATAACGGACGTGGAAATTACGCAGGTTCTTTAATGCTTTCCGCCTTCAATATCTTAAATACCCTTGCTGTCTCGGAATCAGCCGATGGTACAAGCGAGGCTATCGGTCTTTATGCCGATATCCTGAAATACTTTTTTGATAACCCGAAGGATTTTGCTTCCATACAGACAGAAGTAAGTTTTCTTAAATCTGCCGTAAAGATAATGGAGAGAAATTTCGGAAGAAAGATAGATTTAAGCGTAAATGTTTCACTGAAGGGCGAAGAGCTACTGATTCCGCCCTGCACGCTCTATCCTTTCGTTGAGAACGCAGTCGTACATGGTATCCTGCCTTCTTCCGTTGACGGAAAAATAGGTCTGGATATTTATTCCAACGGAAACAATACGATCTGTGAAATCTCCGATAACGGAGTCGGTTTCAGCGAAAACGAAAAGATAAATCTGCAGGCAAAAAGGGACAAAAAGGAATCCGCTCATCTTTCGAGCCTGGATATCTACACTGCCCGCAAGCATCTTGAACATATTTACGGAAAAGACGAGGTTTCCATAGAAGCTCTGCCGAATCCCGAAGGACGCGGGACACTTATCCGGCTGTCAATCAGCGGGAACCGAAAATCCGCCTGATATTTAAGACAGTCATACAGAATCTTTTTCAGACGCAAGAAGGAGGGAAGATATGCGTATATTAGTGCTTAATGCAAATTCACTTGTAAAGCTCACTATCAATAATATTCTTAAATTTGCAGAAGACACCGAAGCTGTTTTTGCCGGCTGGAACGACGGCGATTTTGACGAGCTTATCCGCGATACCTCCTTTTCAGCCATAATGGTAAGTGCCTGCAAGGGCTATCATGGCTCCTATTCGATAATCAACAATCTGATAAACGATGGTATGTCCGCCAGACTCATAATTCTTGCTGAAAATTCAAGCTGGAGAAGTTTTATGAATACCCCCGGTCTTGATGATATCAGATTTTTGTCAGTGCCTTTTTCAAAGAGGGATTTTATGGATATTCTGAGTCCGAAAAACGAGCTCAGAAAACATAGTCCGGCAGCCAATCCTTTCATTGACGAGTTCAGAAATCTCGTAATGAAAAAGGATTATGTCAAGATGTATAATTCCATAACTCCCCTTGTGGAAAAAATCACTCTTTACGCAGAAAAAAATACGATCAACAGTTTGATATATATGGATGAGCTTTTAGACTTTTCCATGAAGATGATAAACTGCATCGAACCCGAGCTTAAGAAACGTTACAGTGAGCGTTTTCATTTTACGGAGGATATTCTGAAAAACCGCTACCGTCTTTCTTTTGAGCTTTACGACCTTTTTGACGAAATCTACCGTCAGCGCTGTCTCCAGAAGCGCCCGCAGTTCAGCAGTCTTTTTGATTATATCGATAAAAATATCTACAGGGAACTTACGCTTGCGGATGCCGCATATGCCTGCGGAGTGAGCCAGAGCTATTTAAGCCGGGAGCTTAAAAGCTTCTATTCACTCGGCTTTAATACCTATGTGCAGATTGCGAAGATCATGCTTGCGAAGAAGAATTTCTATTTCAATGACGACAAGATAATAGATGTAGCTTTCCAGCTCTCCTACAACGAGCCAAGCTATTTCTGCAAGGTTTTCAAGAAAATCGAAGGTGTCACCCCGACTTTCCTGAAAAACGAAATGATGAAATACCAGTCAGTCTGCCTTGCAATATAATGATGTCAGGGTCAAACCATAACCTGACCGTTAATGCGCTTTGCAATTTTATTGAATATCGGGAGCAGCACTGTTCCTATCGCAATCCCTGCAGCCCCCTGGATAATATTAAAAGGAATTTCCACAGTCGAGACTATTACCGATTCCGAAAAACCGTCTGCGCTGAAGCTTCCGTTTCCAAACATTACCACAAGTATATTGTAAAGGAAATAGCCCAGAACCATCAGGCTTTCGCCTGCAATTCCCGAAGCTACGCTCTGTGAAAGATGGCAGCCGCTTTTATTGTAAAATCTGCTTAATCCATGAAAAAGCTTAGCCGCTGTAAAAGCAGTAAGGAATTTTATTATAAAAGTACCGGGGCACCAGATCAGATATCCGCCGACAAAATCTGCAAGTGCAGAGCCAAGTCCCGCTGCCAGTCCACCGCTTAAAGGGCCTAAGATAATTCCCGCCAGCAGCACGAAGGCATCACCCAGATGAATATAACCGATAACCGGTGTCTGTATCTTAAAAACAACGGTTGCCAGCAAAACAAGTGCCGTAAACATCGCTGTCTGAACCAGTTTTTTCGTTTCCATAATATCCTCCTCTGTAAATCCCTGTTGACTTTCCTGTCTTTGACTTTATATCATAGCACTTTTTTTCAAAAAGTAAATTATAAAAAAGCTATAAAGAGTTATAAGAAAAACCCGGAAGCTATCGAATGATAACCACCGGGTTTGATCTGATCAATTTATGATTCCAGTGCAAAAAGCCTGTTCACACCTGCGCTTGCGCAAAGGTGGGGACATGGCTTTGATGCACGCCCCCGTATGA
>CAJOPI010000209.1 GCA_905236275.1 uncultured Lachnospiraceae bacterium
CCCGCCGTCAGAGCGGACAAGGTAAGTCCTCCGACACCTAAAATATTATTCCAGAAAAAGGGTATACCAAAAAATATAAAATATGCGAGCACTATCATCGGAACTCCCCTGATAACGTCTACAAATATTGTAGCTATAACGTTGCAGGCAGTGTTCCTGACCACGCTCATTATTCCAAAAATAAGACCTAAAATGCAGGCGAAAAAAAGTCCGCATAAAGCCAACAGCAATGTTTGTCCCATTGCTGTCAGCATAAGTCTTCCATAACCTGTGATAATCTGTATCATTACAAAACTCCGTAAAAAATTACTCTCCAAGATACTTGGCAATAATCTCATCATACTTGCCGTTCTTCTTGATATCAGCAAGACCTGCATTGAATAAATCAACAAGCTCCTGCTTGTCAGCTGAAAATACGGCAAATCCGTAAGGTGAGCCATCATTCTCAGTGCTGTCAAGTGTCTTCAGCGCAAGACCGTCCTGCTTGATATAAGCCTTGATAATAGGTGTATCCTCAAAGCAGCCTGAGCACTGTCCGCCAATAACTGCCTGATACATGGTCGGGGAATCCTCAAAATAAGAAATCTCAAAGCCATACTGGTCTTTTACGCTCTCGGCATAGGCTGCGCCCTGTGTACCGGTCTTTACGGCAACAGTCGTCCCCTTAAGATCTTCAAAGCCTGCAGCAGATGAAGACTCTGCTACCGATACGCACTGTGTAGCATTATAATATCCGTCAGAGAAAATCCAGCCGCTTTCCTTTCTCTCATCCGTTATGGATGCACCGGCGATCATTCCGTCAGCCTGACCTGCCTGACATGCGGCAATCGAAGCATCCCATCCGAGAGAATTGAGGTCATAGGTAAATCCCTGATCCTCAGCGATCGCTGCAAGAAGATCAACGTCAATACCCTCGAAATTCCCATCGGCATTTGTATACTCAAAAGGTCTGAAAGCCGTATCCGTAGCAATTGTAAAATGCTTTCCGCCTTCGGACGGAGCTGTTTCATTTCCGGCATCAGCAGCCTCTGTTGCAGCAGGCTGAACTGCGGCAGCTTCTTCAGGAGCCTTTGAACCTCCACACGCTGTCAGTGATGCGCACATAGCGACACCAAGCATTAATGCAACCAACTTTTTCATATTCGTTACCTTCCTTTTTATATAAAATTATAAATGAGTTACCGGTCAGATCTTTTCCGCGGCATTCACTATCAGCTCCGCGGCCTTGTCGAATCCGAGCTTTCCCGTATTTATCGTGAGGTCATAGCTTGCAATATTTATGGAATCTACACCTGTATACATTTTCGCATAAGCATGCCTTCTTTTATCAATGTCATTCATACATGCCGTAACGCTGTTCCTGTCGGCACCCGGAGTGATTTCAACCATGTGTCTTATGCGCCATTCCTTGTCAGCATAAATGAAAACATTCAGTAAATGGTCAAATTCCCTCAGAATAAATCCCGCATTGCGTCCTACTATAACACAGCTCTCCTTATCTGCGATTTTTCTGATGGCATCCACCTGAGCCTTCCAGAGCTGTTCTCCGAGGGATTTGTTCATCGGATCAAAAAGGCTCTGCATAAGACCTGCGTTGACAGGTACTCTTTCATCCCATATCCGTACATCCTCAGCTGTAAGATAAGACAGCTCCTCCGCGGTTTTTATAATGAGGTCTCTGTCATAAAAAGCTATTCCAAGCTTATCCGCAACAATATTACCGACAGTTCTTCCGCCGGCACCGTACTCCCTGCCGATCGTAATAATCTTTTTCATTTTATTAAACGCCTTATCCCTAAAAAATGGCACCTTCAGCTTAATGAAGATGCCTTGTATTTTTTAAATTTTATCATAATAATTAAATATGGTCAACGAATCAGAAAGAAAATCTGTACACTCTCGCCTCATAGGGCCTGAAAAGCTCTTTAAGCCTGGCGGGGTAATTATCCAGCAAAAGCTGTCCTTTTTTATTTCTGTAAAGCTGCGGCAGACCTATCGATAAAGGAAATCTTGAAAACGAGCATATGATTAGGTAGCGGATATTGTTATAAACCCTTTCGTACATATAAATCTCAGGATTTCTAGGATAAAATTCCCTGTACTTACCATAGATAAGAGCCTTTGAATGTTTGCGGAGTTCCAAGCATTTTTTATAAAAATTCAGTATGCTGTAGGGGTCTTTTTCCTCTGCGGCTACATTAGCCTTTTTATAATTTTTATTGATGAAAAACCATGGCTTTACCTTTGAAAATCCGGCAAACCTGTGACTGTTCCACTGCATGGGAGTGCGGGAAGAATCCCTGCTCGAAATATGTATACGTTTAAGCCTCTTCGAAAGTTCTTCCTTCAGATTGTAACGGTAAAAATTCGTTTTCGAGGAAACATCATTATAATTCTCTATAGAACCCAGTCGGATATTCGTCATGCCGATTTCCTGTCCCTGATAGATGAAAGGAGTTCCTTTTTGGAAAATATATGAAGCTGCGAGCATTGTGCCGCTTTCCCTCCAATATCTTTCACTTCCGTACCTGCTTATGATGCGGGGATGGTCATGATTTTCTAAATAAAGTGAATTCCATGCCCTGCCCTCCAGCTTTTCCTGCCATTTTGAAAAGGCTTTTTTTAGCTTGACGAGCGAGAACGGACGATGAATATATTCAGTCATAAAACAGTCTGCCATCATATGATCGAAAGAAATCATCATATCAAGGGACTTGGTTCTGCCTGTGAGGTATTTCAGCGCAGAATTAACCGTTGTCATTGGTCCCTCGCCAATCTGAAAACAGTCATAGTTATTGCATACCTCACGAAATTCAGCCATATATTCATGGATATGCGGTCCGTCCTTGTAATACGGCATACCGTTAATTACCGGAATAAAGGGAATACCATTTGGGAGCCCTTCTTTTTTTGATATAAAATTGATAACATCCTCGCGAAAGCCGTCTACGCCCATGTCAAGCCAGAAACGCATGATTGACTTGACTTCCTCGCGTACCTTGGGATTGTCCATATTGAGGTCAGGCTGTTTTTTTGAAAAAATATGCAGATAATATTCTCCGCGGGTCTCATCATAATGCCATGCCTTCCCCTCTAAGATAGAATCCCAGTTGTTGGGCTTTTCGCGCCAGATATAATAATCGCTGTAAGGGTTGTCCTTTCCTTTTCTGCTCTCCTTGAACCATTTATGTTCATCCGAGGTATGGTTGATGACCAGATCCATGATAACCTTAAGCCCTAATTTATGGGCTTTATCAAGAACCTTTTTGAACTGTTCGAGCGTACCGTAATCTTTATGGATATCCTTATAATCAGATATATCATATCCAAAATCAGCATTTGGCGAAGGGTAAAGCGGAGAAAACCATATACCGTCAACTCCGAGAGATTTTATATAATGCAGCTTTTTATAAACGCCATAGAGATCTCCTATTCCGTCACCATTCCCATCTTTAAAGCTTCTGATCCATATCTGATAAAAACTCATGCGTTTATACCAGTCTTTTTTTATATCGCGGTCGTTCATATTCTTATCATTCCTTCCTTGACAGAATATTTCCAATATTTCCGACGTTTTCCCGAATTTCCTTACCTAATTCCTTTCCGAATTCAGCAATGCTTTCGGTATAAATATGAGACCTGTCAGTCAGCTGAACAATGTTCTCTCTCATACCCCCATAAATATTTCTGGGAATATCAAACACATGCTCCGTCCCTTTAAGTATCATGGAAGTAGATTCTAAAAAAAGATCTGAAGGAAGCTTGCGCCTTCGCCTGAAACCACCGTATAAGACCAAATCGTGAAGCTCTTCATATCTGCTGTAAGCTGCCTTGACGCTGTCCTCCCATGAAATATAAATCTCATTCATGGCATTCTGACCGATTTCCTTAAGATAAGGCAGGTTTCCGGAAAGCTCTTCTAAAAGTACTGCCATATTTTCAGCAGTTTCATCTATGATAAAACCGTTTCTTCTGTCAGTTATACCCTCTGCAGCGCAGGAATCCTTTATAAGAACACTTGCGAGTCCACAGGCTGCTGCTTCCCGTACTACCATTCCGTTCGTGTCATATACTGACGGGAAAAGGAAAAGGTCAGCCCTGCTGTTTATGGCACGCAGCCGTTCCCGATTTCTCTCCGGTCCTGCAAAAATAATAAGACCGCTTTTATCGCTTTTTCCGGCATAATGTTTCTTTGGTCCGTTTTCTTCGTATATTTCAAGTGTGATTCCGTATTTTAGAATCGTCTCCTGGAGTATTTTTGCATCAGCACCACCGCCAACGAAAATCATCCGGTAGTCAATTCCTTTGTCTGAAAGAATATTCAATGCATCAATAATAAGCGGAAGACCTTTATATTTCATGATTCTTCCGACAAAAAGGAAAATGGGAATACCTTCGGGGAGATTATAAAAAGAGCTGATCTCATCTATCTTTTCCGCATCTGCTCTTCCCTTAGGAAAATCAACTCCATTCGACATGACTCTCAGATCGCCCTCGAAGCCAAGTGATCTCAGATTATCTCCCGCTCCCTCGGAAACGACCCATACCTCATCACAGGCTGAAATATTGCGTACCATAGCCCTGATGGTTTCCTTTTTTAAGAAACCTTCTCCCAGAGCTCTCGCAATATCCACGTCAAATTTCGTATGATAGGTAAAGACTATCGGAACTCCGGTTTCATTCTGCAAAATCCGCGCCATAATAGTTGACGAAACAGGACAATGAGTATGAATGATGTCAGGTTCAAAGTTCGCAATCTTCCTAATGGATTTCATTGCAAGCGGATTTCCGGCTCTGTATCCTGCAACTATATCTGAGGTATTGAAGCTTGGATAAGGAACCACCTTATAGGGATAATTATCATAATCAGCATCGGGATATCTTGGTGTTCCGACAACCACCTTCGCATCAAGGTTTTCAGTCAGAATTTTCCCATAATTCAGAACAGTATTCGCAACCCCGTCGATTATCGGCGGAAACGAATCATTCAGCAGGCATATATTCAAGATAAATCCCTCCTTGAAAACAAGTCTAATGTATCTTTTTATTATATCATGATATTTCCTGCAAATGTTAAAAATAATGAATGTACTTTATCTAAAACCTTTCTGAACAAAGGCTCTTATTTATAGCAAAAGAAGATGCCGGAAAATCCCGACACCTTCTTTGTTTTTGATTTTATAAGGTTTCGTAGCGGTAAATAATTTCCTTGGCGACCATCATCCGGCTCACCCTGTCATTCATCGCCATCCGTTCAATCTTCTTATGTGCCTCTTCCTCGTTCAGTCCTTCCTTCTCGATAAGAAGAAGCTTAGCCTGATTGATGACCTTCATCTCGTTAATCTTTTTTAAGAGCTTCTTGTTTTCGTTTTTTATAAAAGCCATCCTGCGCTGGAATACATAAACATAATCAAGGGCAAGATTCAGCTCATTTACATGAATGGGTTTGCCGACGGTAATAATGCCATAGTCACGCGTATGAGACCTGACCTCTTCAAGATATTCGTTCCTTACCATTAGCAAAACCTGACAACTGTTCTTTTCTGCAATATGTATGGCAATTTCCTCTGCCGATTCCTTTTTTAGCGGAGCATTTACGACAGCAATGTCAAACTCCTCGTCAACCAGCCGTTCACAAGCCTCGTTCCCGCCTGAACAGACAAGTATTTTCTCCACTTTCATTTTCAGAAAAATATCACGATAAGATTCAGCGGTTTTTTTAGAATCACAGATTAAAATTGCTCTTCTTATCAGAGTATCAATCAATCCTGATTCCCTCACCTTTCTCGCGCGGTAATACCTCTAAAAACTTATCTGCAATCTTCTTTAATCTTTCATCGGCATGGATAAAAGCACTCTTCTTTGCATATTCCTTTGCTTCTGAAAGAGACAGGGGAAGAAGCATATAATTCTTTCTTTCATTCTCGTCTATATCATGACTGCTTACATCAACAGCCTCAGGAAGCTTCTCTGAATTTCTGATACCCTCCATTCCGGCTTTCAGAATCACCGAAAAAGCCAGATATGGATTTATGCCCGAGTCAGGAGAACGCAGTATAAATCCGTCACGAACGCCATTGATTTCGGGGATACGAAGAAGCTTTGAACCGTTCTGAACCGACCATGTTATATACTTCGGGGCTTCGCCCTGCCCGAAACGGTCATAGGATTCAGCCTGCGTATTCAAAAATACTGTAATATCCCTCATTCTCGAAAGAATGCCTGCCGCAAAGCTTTCAGCAGTAGCGGCATCAGCCGTCCAGAGATTTTCACAGTCCCTGAAAAGCGAAATTTTAAGGTGCAGACCATTGCCGCATTCATCAGCAAGCGGCTTCGGTGCAAAGGACGCAAAGATACCATTTCTGGCTGATACGGCACTGACTACGTTTTTATAGGTTATGAAATTATCAGCGGTATTCAGCGCAGTATCCGCCTCAAAGTCAATCTCGTTCTGACCGGGACCTGCCTCGTGGTGCGAGGCTTCAGGCCTTATTCCCATTTCCTCCATCGTAAGGCAGATTTCACGACGGATATTTTCTGACCGGTCAAGAGGCGGAATGTCGCAGTAGCCCCCCTTATCCCATGGGATATCCGTCGGATTGCCCTCATCATCTGTCCTGAATAGATAAAACTCACTGTTTAGTCCAAAACGGGGTCTGAAATTGTAGTTCTCACATTCCCTGACGGTTTCCTTCAGTAAAATTCTCGGGTCAAGCGGACATTTTTCTCCGTCAGCATTTATGATATTGCAATAAAAGCGGATAACCCTGCCTTCCTGCGGCCTCCAGGGGAGAATACACATTGTGGACAGGTCAGGCTTTAGGAAGAGATCACGCGAAAGTGGGTCATTATAGCCTGCAATCCTGAAGGAGTCAAATTTCTTTCCATGCTTTATAATGCGGAACAGCTCATCCGGCATTACGGAAATATTCTTCTGGTTTCCAAAATAATCACAGAAAGCAAGCTTTATAAACTTGACATCATTTTCCTCTATAAAATCCATCACTTCGCTGACAGACATTTCAGACATTACGTTACCCTCCGATAGAACTTTTTTCTATAACTATACCATTATTTTACAAATTGCTGTAGCCCATCAGAAAAGCATCAACTTCCAAAGCGCATTTTTTTCCGTCGGCAATCGCCTTCACAACAAGTGATTGGCCTGTGTGAGCGTCTCCGGCAGTAAAAATCTTCTTCTGTGAACTAGCATGTGTGCCGTTCATACCCTTGATATTCGTTCTCTCATCAGCTTCAAGATTAAAAGCATCAAAGATATACTTACTGCTTCCGAGGAAGCCTGCCGCTATAAGAGCGAGCTGACAGGGAACTTCCTTTTCACTTCCCTCTATCGGAAGCATCATTCGCCTGCCGGTCTTCTTGTCGGTCTTCGCTTCAAGCGACACCAGCACTACTGACTTTAGCTTGCCCTTTTTATCCTTCCTGAACTCTTTTACGGTAGTCGTATAAATTCTCGGGTCAGAACCGAATACAGCTATTGCTTCCTCCTGACCGTAATCAGTTTTCAAAACGAGCGGCCA
>CAJOPI010000210.1 GCA_905236275.1 uncultured Lachnospiraceae bacterium
CCTTACTAATATCGAGCCGTCATATTTGCCGCTTTCACATTCAAGATGATAACGTTTTTTTAGATTCAAAAAGCTGATTTCAAAGCTCGAATCGGTTATTCTCTTTTCTATAGAACTGTCCTTGTGTTCAATGAATTCTTCATTACGCAGCCTCTTTATTACAGCCCTCTTATCGTAATTCTCACCAAACATATAGTTTACGAATGGAATGAGCAAGTCATTGCATTTTGTTTCCATTGTTCTAAAAGCATTATCATATGGTGTGGCCGATTCCAATGGGTTGTCTTTCTTTTCTTCAGACATTTATTTACCTCCGATTGTTATATATTTGCACTCACTTCATATAAGAATCAGAGTTGTGAATAGAGCTTAAGAGAAGCTTCTTGGATTTCCCTGAACGATAGTCGGATAAATCATTTAAGCATCAGCCATTCCGTATTCTTTAATATAATCAGCAAAAAATGGCAAGGCAAGTGAGATGTATGCCTGTCTTTTTTGAATTATGCCCTTTTTGAAAAGTCGGTCACGATAAACTGAGTAATTGTTTGGTTTTTCCATCAGGCTTAAGATTTCATCTCTTTTATATTCGCTTTTATCTACAAGTAATGAAGCTAAGGCTCTGTCTTCTGTTGACATTTCTTCCCATATCTTTTCATACGCGTATGCAAAAAGCTCTGATTTGAGATTATCAACAATATCATCAAGTGAAGAATCTTCCTTTTTCTTAAAATACAATGTTCCTAATTCCTGAAAAGCGTAAGCATAGCCTCTTGTTAACATAGCTAATTCCTTTGCTTTGGCTGTATCAAGATTCAGTCTGACCTTATACATTTCTGACATTCTGGTAATGCTTAAAGGCTCAGTTTTGATGGTAGCAGCTCTTCGGAAAAAGGTAAGGTTTTTCACATTATATAACTGTTCAATATTTTCATAAAGACCTGTGCAGACAAGGTATACCGGGTATCCCGCCCTGAGCCATTTTCCATATTCAGAAGCAAAAACTATCATGTCATTCGTTTTTGAAACTTCGTCAATTCCTATTAGAATTTTTTTGTTTTCCTTGGCTGCTTTAATAAGCATCTGCTCCAGTTCAACACCAATATCAAAAAAACTTTCATTTTCTGTAGAAGATAAACCAATTCCACCTCCGTTTCCTAAAACGGTTGCTGAAAGATTTATACTTTTGCTTTTTGGAGTGTTTTTTATGAATTTCTCTTTGTTGAGCATGGAAGCAAGCTGTCCCAACATATTGCGTGATGGTGTTAGTCTGTAGACAAGCCAGCCCTTATCTTTGTTTTCTTTTTGAGAAAACTCTTCTTCAACTTTTGCTAATATAACAGTCTTACCGGAGCCTCTTACTCCTGTGATCTTATAGACTGATTCCGATGGGTTGTCATATCTGAAATTTTCGATGATTTCATCTGTTTTTTCAGTTGGGATATATGTGTAATCAGGAATTTTACTAAAGGTTGTTGTGAATGGATTCTGCATATTTAATCCTTTTTATGGTTTTTTATAGTTTGCAAAAAGATTTATAGTTTTTTATAACAATAAAAATATTTTATACATTTTTATAGTTTTTTTCAAGCCTTTTAATTACACAAATTCGAATGTCGGGTTTTGAATTATTTATATTTCTTTCGGTATTCCTTCGGTGAGCAGCCGTATTTTTCGGTGAAAATTTTATAGAAGTAGGCACTGTTCCCATAGCCGATTTTTTCTATGATGCGCTCGGTTGTGAGGATGGTGTTTTCAAGATAATAGGCAGCCTGCTGCAGCTTTCTTTGCTGCAGGAGCTGTTTAAAATTTTTGCCGGTGTTGTTTTTCAGGAGACGACTGAGGTAGGCGGTATTGTAGCCGATTATTGCAGCAAGCTCATCGAGCGTTCCGGAAACATAATTCATATCTATATATTCAAGAGCACTGATGGTTATATTCTGTGCCTTGTTGCGCATATCTTTGAGGGTTTCGGAAGAAAAAGCCGCAAGGTTCATGAGCAGCAGATCCATACTCGACTGGATTATCAGATTCATGTTGTTTCTTTTCTGCATGAAGGTCCACAAAAGATTTTCAACCAGATTTTCAACAGTAAGGAGTCCTTTTGCATGATAGAGAAGAAAATCGCTGTAGCGTTTTTTGTCGGACAGAGAGGCAATTATAAAATCACGCAGAATATTTTCCCTGTCGTAAGCTACGGAGTTTCGTGAGAAAAATTCAGGAAGGATAATGATATTTACAGCAAGGTCGTCTTTACCACAGGGGAGAATTTCGTGTCTCGCATGACGGTTCAGGAGAAGAATATCCCCTTCCTTTAATTCTATCGTATCACCATCGATTATTTTTGTCGTAAGGCTGCCGTTGAGCATGATCAGCATCTCGATGTAGTTATGGCGGTGGATTGGAAAGTGCGCAAAACGTGTGTGTGGGCGCATTGCGATAAGCTTTCCCTGTTCGAGCAGCTTTGCGCTGTCGATTACAAATTCATCTTCTGAACTATAGATTTCCTTTGTTATTCCGGAGTCGCCGGCAATTATGATTTTTTCCTCGGAAGTCAGGGCATAGAGCCTGTCTAATATCTCTTTATTCACAAAAATCTCCCATGATTTTAAAATGTCAAATAAGGTTCCATTATGAATAGATTTAAGTTCTATATTTTAATCTTAATATAAACTATTATAACATTATAAATGCTATGGAAGGTGTAGTTTATGAATAAATATTTTCTTGCAATTGATATTGGGGCATCAAGCGGCAGACATATAGTTGGCTGGTGTGAAAACGGAAAAATCAGCCTGAAGGAAATTTACCGCTTTGACAATAAGCAGATTGAAAAAGACGGACATCTCCTTTGGGATATGGACAATCTTTGGAATGGTATCATAAACGGTCTGAAAGCTGCAAAAGCTGCAGACATGATTCCGGAAACAGTTGCTATTGATACTTGGGCTGTGGATTATGTACTGCTTGATAAAAATGATGAGATTGTTGGTGATGCCTATGCTTACAGGGACAAGAGAACAGTCGGAATAGACGAAGAGTTAAAGAAGTACATTTCGGAAGAAGAGCTTTACGAAAGAACGGGTATCCAGAAACAGTTATTTAATACGGCATATCAGCTTCTTGCATTGAAGAAGGAAAAAGCGGAGGAAATTGAAGCCGCGGAAACAATGCTTTTGCTTCCTGATTATTTTAATTTCCGTCTGACCGGTGTAAAAAAACAGGAATATACGAATGCAACGAGTACAAATCTTATAAATGCCAAAACAAAGACCTGGGATATGGATATCATAAAAAGGCTCGGACTGCCGGAAAAACTCTTCGGAGAGCTGTCAATGCCGGGAAGTACGGTCGGGGATTTTTTAGATGAGATTGCTCAAATGGTTGGATTTAGCGCAAAGGTAATATTGCCGGCAACACATGATACGGGTTCGGCATTTCTTGCGGTTCCCGCTTCGGACGATAATTCCGTATATCTTTCAAGCGGAACATGGAGCCTTCTTGGAATAGAAAATTCAGAACCGATAACCGGTGAGGAAGCCAGAAAGGAAAACTTCACAAATGAAGGCGGAGCCTGGTACAGATACCGCTTCTTAAAAAATATCATGGGGCTTTGGATAATTCAGTCGATAAGGCGCGAGTTAAACGGCAGTGAATATGTTGAGGGCAGGAAAAGCCGCTATGTAAGCGGTCGCGAATGGAGCTTTACGGATTTAAGGGAAGAAGCACAGAAGTATGAAGCTTTTGAGAGTGTCATTGACGTAAATTCGGACGAGTTTTTATCACCTTTAAGCATGATTGATGCTATAAAGGAGCATTGCATAAAGAGCAGGCAAAAGGTTCCGACAGAAGTCGGTGAAATAATGCAGTGTGTTTACAAAGGGCTTGCAGCTTCTTATGCAAAGGCAGTTGAAAAAATAGAAGAGATTACGAATAAGAAAATCACAGGAATACATATAATTGGTGGCGGCTGCCAGGATATTTATCTCGATGAACTTACGGCTAAAGCAACAGGACTACCGGTTTATGCGGGTCCGATAGAAGGTACTGCAATAGGAAATCTTGTCGTACAGATGATAAGTGCAGGAATTTTTGAGGATTTATCCGCTGCAAGAAAAGCAATATTTGAAAGCTTTGACATAGAAAAATTTATATAATATCATGATATGGAGGATTAAAAAATGAGCTACGCAGAGGCAAAGACAAGATATGCGGAAATCGGAATTGATACTGAAAAGGCAATAGAGAAGTTAAGCAAAGCTGAGATTTCACTTCATTGCTGGCAGGGTGATGATGTAAGAGGATTTGACAGCGACCCTGACAAGCCGCTTACCGGAGGTATACAGACAACCGGTAATTATCCCGGACGTGCAAGGACACCTGAAGAACTTATGTCAGATATTGATGAGGTTTTGAAGCTTATTCCCGGTAAGGCAAAACTCAATCTTCATGCTAATTATGCTATTTTCGATGATGAGAATGGCGGCTGGGTTGACCGCGACAAGCTTGAGCCCAAGCATTTCAAGAAATGGGTTGATTTCTGCAAGGAGAGAAAGATAGGCTGTGATTTCAATCCGACCTTTTTCTCACATCCTAAATGTGACCCGCTGACGCTTTCTTCTCCTGATGAAGAGACAAGGAAATTCTGGATAGAACATGGTAAGGCTTCTATAAGGATTTCTAAATATCTTGCCGAGGAATTGGGCGAGGTCTGTGTCATGAATATATGGACCGGTGACGGCTTTAAGGATATTCCGGCAGACAGAAAGGGACCGAGAGACAGATATAAGGATTCTATTGAACAGATACTTTCAGAGCCTTTTGATTTCAATAAGGTAAAACCCTGCGTCGAGTCAAAGGTATTTGGTATCGGTGTTGAGTCTTATACCGTAGGAAGCGCAGAATTTGCATTATCATTTGCAGCAACTCATTCCGATAAATGTATTCCGCTTATGGATAACGGTCATTATCACCCGACAGAGGTTGTAAGCGATAAGATACCGGCATTGCTGTCCTTCTTCCCTAATATTGCGCTCCACATTACACGCCCTGTAAGATGGGACTCTGACCATGTGGTACTTTTCGATGATGAGACGAAGGAGATTGCAAAAGAGATAGTAAGATGCGGCGGACTTGACGGCACTGTATTCATGGCACTTGATTATTTCGATGCTTCAATCAACCGTATCAGTGCATGGGTAACGGGCTACAGGAATACAGAGAAGGCTCTGCTTAATGCACTTCTCACACCTCATGATGATTTTAAGAAGCTTCAGGACGAATCAAACTTTACAAAGCTTATGGTTTCTCAGGAAGAAATGAAGACCATGCCTTTCGGTGAAGTATGGAATGAATACTGCAAGAGATCCGGCGTACCCGCTGACGGTGAATGGTTCACAGAGGTAGAAAAGTATGAAAAGGAAATTCTCTCAAAAAGATCGTAAGGAACTGTAGATAAATAACATGTACAATTGCGCAGGATAAACTTTCAATTGCAAGGAAGAGGAATGAAGCGTAGCGAGCTACG